>JBAYOZ010000013.1:0-18320 GCA_041677965.1 Pusillimonas sp. | reverse complement strand
GCCTGCAAACACTCGAGCCCACCCGGCTCGACGTCATCGACGAATCCCATCTGCATGCCGGTCACGCCGGCAGCCAGTCGGGGGCAAGCCACTTCCGGGTTGTCATCAGCAGCCCGAAATTCGATGGAATGCGCCTCTTGCAGCGCCATCGGCTCGTGTATGATCAGCTCAACGACCTTATCCCCTTTCCAATTCACGCCCTGGCCGTTGTTGCCTCGGTCAACTAACTCAAGGAAGTTTATGAAGAAACTCGTCATGTTCGCCGCTGCCTGCGCGATTTCATTGCCCGTTTACGCGCAGAACGTAGCGACCGTCAATGGCAAGCCACTTACCCAGGCCCAGGTTGACCAGTTCGTCACCCTGCTGATCAGCCAGGGTGCACAAGATTCGCCACAGCTGCGCGAACAGGTCAAGCAAGAAATGATCGGTCGCATGGTGGCGGTACAGGCTGCCGAGCGCGCCAAAATCGACCGCGACACTGCGGTCAGGCAAGAGCTCGAGCTGGCCCGCCAAAGCATTCTGGTGCGCGCCCTCATGGAAGACTACCTGAAGAAAAACCCGGTTACTGAAGCCGAACTGAACAAAGAATACGAAGCCATCAAGAAAGACCAGGCGAACCGTCAGGAATACCTGGTGCGCCATATTCTGGTCGCTGAAGAAGACAAGGCCAAAGACCTTCTCAAACAACTCAAGGCCAACGACATCAGCTTCGAAGAAGCGGCAAAAAAGAACTCGATTGACCCCGGCAGCGGCCAGAAAGGCGGCGAGCTGGGCTGGTCCCAATCGGCCAGTTACGTGCCCGAATTTGCCCAGGCTGTTGAAGCCCTGAAAAAAGGTGAAATGACACCAGAGCCAGTCAAGACACAATTTGGCTGGCACATCGTGCAGGTCGATGACGCCCGCCCGGTCAGCTTCCCCGAACTGGCCGAAGTCAAGCCACAACTCGAAGAAATGATGCGTCAGGAAAAACTGGCCAAATTCCAGCAAAGCCTGATGGACGACGCGAAAATCCAGTAACTGGCGGGCACCCTGGCTGCCGTGAGGCTCCAAAAAAACACAGTGGGCCGCCGGGTGTAACTCTGGTTGGTCTTGCTGAACCCTGGGGGTCTTGCTGAACAGAAAAGCCATTGCAAAAACAGCCCACGATCAAAAAATGATCGTGGGCTGTTTTAATAGTTTTCCCACAGCTAATCAGGGTCAGACCCCGATTTCACGATTTCGGCAACGGTTGCCGGGTCTTTTCAGCCCGTTGCCAGCAAGGCCTTCAGGCCTTCTTCATCAAGTACGGGCACGCCCAGATCAAGGGCCTTGGCAAGTTTGCTGCCGGCTTCTTCACCGGCCACTACCCACGCCGTTTTCTTTGATACCGACCCGCTGACCTTGCCGCCCGCCGCCATGATCAGTTGTGTGGCAACGTCGCGAGTAAGCGTTGGCAAGGTGCCTGTCAGAACCAGTGTCTTGCCCGCCAGCAACTGACGTGCCGGCCCGCTGTCAGTCTGGGGCTTTACGCCAGCCTGTTCAAGTGCCTTGATGACATCCCGATTGTGCGCCTCGGCAAAGAATTCCTGGATGGCACGCGCCACAACCGGCCCGACATCGGGCACAGCCAGCAATTCGTCTTCGCTGGCCTGCATAACGGCCTCAACCGAGCCAAAATGACGTGCCAGATCACGGGCCGTGGTTTCGCCGACATGCCGTATACCCAGGGCAAACAACAAGCGCCCCAAAGCCGGGGTACGCGCCTTTTCGAGTGCAGCCACCAGGTTTTCAGCCGACTTGCGACCCATTCGTTCGAACAGCAGCAGGTCTTCGACCCGCAGGGAAAAAAGGTCGGCAATTGACTTGACCCGACCGCTGTCAACCAGCTGATCAACCAGCTTTTCACCCAGGCCTTCGATATCCAGGGCCTTTCGGCCAGCAGCATGCAACAGGCTCTGTTTACGTTGTGCCGCACAAAACAAGCCGCCGGTGCAACGTGAAATGGCCTCGTCCTCGGAGCGATGGATGGCTGAACCACATACCGGGCACCCGGTTGGCATCTGAAACAGCGTTGCCCCTTCAGGGCGACGCTCGATAATGGGGCCAACCACCTCGGGAATGACATCCCCGGCCCGACGCACGATCACGGTATCGCCAATGCGTACATCTTTGCGGCGAATTTCATCTTCATTGTGAAGGGTGGCGTTGGTAACCGTTACCCCGCCCACAAACACGGGTTTGAGCCGTGCCACAGGTGTTATCGCGCCGGTTCGCCCGACCTGGATGTCAATGCCCAGCAAGGTGGTGGTTTCTTCCTGGGCCGGAAACTTGTGTGCCAGAGCGAAACGCGGCGCACGAGCAACAAACCCCAGCACTTCCTGTGCCCTCAGGCTGTTTACCTTGTAAACAACCCCGTCAATGTCAAAGGGTAATTGCGCACGCAGCCCACCCACTTTTTCATAGAAGGACAACAGGCCCTGGGCGCCATGAACCACGGTGCGATCGGGGTTTACCGGCAGGCCCAAAGATTCGAGCCAATCGAGCATGGCCGATTGTTCGGGCAAGGGGGCACCAGTCAGGTCGCCCCAGCCATACGCATAAAACCGCAACGGGCGGCGGGCGGCAATGCGTGGATCAAGCTGGCGCAAGCTGCCCGCTGCCGCATTGCGCGGGTTAACAAATATCTTTTCACCGCGTTCGCTCTGGCGTTGATTCAGACGCTCAAAGTCACGCGTGTTGATGAACACTTCACCGCGCACCTCAAGAACTTCGGGTGCCCCGGGTTTGAGCTCTAGCGGCACCGACCGTAACGTACGTATATTGTGCGTGACATCTTCGCCTTGCTGCCCATCGCCGCGCGTGGCGGCCTGAACCAGCTGGCCACCCTCATAACGCAATGAAACCGCAAGCCCGTCAAATTTGTATTCCGCCAGATACGCGACCTGATCCGCCAGACCCAGCAAACCGCTGTCGCGCAAGCCCTCGGCAACACGCCGATCAAACGCGTTGACGTCATCGGCTTCAAAACCGTTGTCAAGCGACAGCATGGGCACTATATGACGCACGCTGCGGAACGCCGCAACAGGCGCACCGCCAACCCGCTGTGTAGGCGACAGTGGCGACACCAGCGCCGGATATTGCGCCTCGAGGGTCTGTAACTGCGCCATCAGCCGGTCGTATTCGGCATCTGAAATAACGGGCGCATCGTGAACGTAGTACCGCGTGTTGTGTGCATTGATTTCGTGGCGCAAGGCCTGGGCCTGCCGGACCACGTCAGCAGGGGTATCTTGCGCCGGGGTCATGAAAACAACCTGGATGCGCGCACCGAGCCAGGCTCAAAGCCCGCCTTGAGCAATTGCTCGTACATGGATGACAACTGCTTGTCGATGGTGGCGTCAGACGCCGATGCCACCGAACGCCCCTGATCGTCAACCAACACGGCATCAAGGCGCTGGGCCAGGTCGCGGCCCACGCTGGCCATGCGGCTGAACGCCTGGCTATCGGCAGGCGTATTGGGCAGGTCAAGCAACAGATCAAGGCGACTTACCGGCGCCCCACCCGCCTCGGGCACGGCATTACCGTCAAACAGCAAGGTGAAACGTGCTGCCCCGGTTTCGGCAACCCAGGCCATGTGTTTCCCGACACGGGCAAACCCGGCATCGGTCAGGGTGTCACGCAACTGGTCGGCAGGACGCGGCTCGGACAACTGCAACGCCAGCCCAACCTGGGCATCCAGACCCGCACAAACAGCATCAAGGGCCTGGGCTTGCTGCACCACGTCGTCTTGCTCGGGGCCCTCAACCGACCCGTCAAAACGTTCGGCCACACTTTGGGCCGCTGTCCAGAACGTCGACCATTCTATGGCCGTCAGGGCACCCGCACGATTAGCCTTCAGGACGGCCATTTGCAATGAGCAGCAGCTTTCACCTGCGGGAAGACCCGCACAATGCTGCCCGGAAGGCAGCTCGCAAAAATAACGTACCGGCTTGCCGGTGGAAGGCACGAGCGTCGACAAGGCCTGCTCGAGCTGGGTGGCCGGCACTGGCAATGTAAAGACGATATCGATGACGGCCTCTGCGACCGCATCGACTTCTTCAGCCGGCTCGTCGGCAGATGACGCAGCCACTGCGTCGGCCGGGCCGGCGACTGGTGCCGGGCCCATGGCCAGGCCAGGCTCTTTGCGGCCGATGCCCGCTGGCGGCAAACCACCCAGCAGAGGGTCTTCATCGGTGGGCGGGAACTGTTCTTGCATTTGCCGCCTGACACGACGATCTTGCCAGCCGTTGTAGACGAGCACGCCCAAAAGAATCACAACCCCAAGGGCAATCAGCCCGATTTGTAAATCACTCATGCCTGTAACCCCGCCATGCGGCCCCGATTCCTGATCATCATACCTGTGCCAGTTGCATTGCCGACTCGATATCTACCGCCACAATGCGCGACACGCCCTGCTCTTGCATGGTAACCCCGATCAGCTGACGCGCCATCTGCATGGCGATCTTGTTGTGAGAAATAAATAAAAACTGCGTCTGGTCGGCCATGCTGCTGACCAGGTTTGCATAACGTTCGGTGTTGGCGTCGTCAAGCGGCGCATCAACTTCATCAAGCAGACAGAACGGTGCCGGATTCAGCTTGAACAGGGCAAACACCAGTGCCGTCGCTGTCAGCGCTTTCTCGCCCCCTGACAGCAAATGGATGGTGCTGTTGCGCTTGCCCGGTGGCTGGGCCATGACCTGTACCCCGGCATCAAGGATTTCTTCACCGGTGACAATCAACCTTGCCTCGCCCCCACCGAACAGCCGCGGGAACAGTTCACCAAAATGATGATTCACGGTATTGAACGTGTCCTGCAACAACTCGCGGGTTTCTTTGTCAATTTTACGAATGGCGTCTTCGAGGGTTTCGATGGCGCGACACACGTCAGCATGCTGTGCATCAAGGTAGTCTTTACGTTGCCGGGCCTGCGACAACTCATCGAGGGCCGCCAGGTTAACCGCCCCCAAAGCATCGATTTCCCGCGAAATACGCTGCACTTCTGATTGTAACCAACCCACCCGCTGCCACGATTCGGGTTGCCCGGCAAGAAACTGGCGCAAGGCGTCGCGGCTAACCTGACGCGTATCAAGCTGCTCGGAATATTGTTCGACGGTAAGGCGGGCGGCCTGTTCTTGCAATTGCAATTCGGTAATACGTGCACGCAAGGGGTCAAGGGAACGTTCGTTTGCCAGCCGCTGCTCATCAATTTCACGCAGTGAGGCCGCCAGATTATCCAGCGCGATCCGGGCCTGGGCCAGGTCAGCCTCGCACATCGCACGCTGTTCAAGGGCCTCTTGCAAACCCGCCTGGGCCGCCGAGGCATCCAGTTCGAAGAGTTCGCCTTGCAAAGACTCGAGCTCATCAGCAGCGCGACGCGCCTGCTCTTGTGCCAATTGAAAGTTGCGTTGAAGATCAGACAGCCGGGACTGCGCCGAACGTTCGGAAAACTGCTGTTCTTGCAACCGACGTTCAAGTTCGCGCACCACTGAACGTGCCTGTTCGGCTTGCGCAGACAAGCGCTCACCCGACATTTGCGCTTCTTCGTAACGGTTCTGGATATCGGCAAGCTCGAGATCAAGCGTTTCAAAACGAGCCTCGGATTCTTCGCGCGTGTTATTCAGCACGACCGTCTGGGCCTCGATTTCGGCCACTTCCTGATGAATGCGTCCGGCGCGTTGCCCTGACTGTTCGGCCTGCTGTTGCAGACGCGACAACGTCAGCTGCACGTCATGGGCGCGACGCGTGAGCTCGGCCACCCGCGTGCGGGCGGGACCTACCGCCTGCGCGACCGTCTGCCAGGCCGACTCGGCACGCGCAACCGCTCCGGTCGCCTCATCGGCAATCAGCTGCCCGGCCTTGATTTCCCGCTGCAAATGGTCGATTTCCTGCTGACGGGCCAGCAAGCCGGACTGCTCGGAATCGGGCGCATAAAAACGCACACTGTGCGCATCAACCAGATGCCCCTCGCGCACCACAAACACTGCGCCAGCGGGAAGTTCGTGGCGACGGGCCAGGGCCTGGGCCAGGTCATCGACCCAAAAAACCCCTGAAAGCCAACTGTCGAGCACCGTGCGCAATTCGGGGTCTGACCCCTTCAGCAAGGCCGTCATGGGCTGAAAGCCAGGCGGCGGCGCAGCAACCGGCGCCGGTTCGGGGCGTTGATAGAACGCCAGCCGCACCGGCGGAGGGTCTTGCACAAATGCGCGGGCATGCTCGATGTGACGAACCTCGAGGCCCGCAAGACATTCGCGCAGCACAGCTTCGAGTGCGGACTCCCATCCGGCCTGAATGTGCACGTGCTGCCATAACCGCGCCAATGCGGTCAGGTCGTGTTTTTCAAGCCAGGGTTGCAGGGCCCCTTGCGTCTGGACATCGTTCTGCAGCTTCACCAACGCCGCCTGACGGGCCTCAAGGCGAGCCACCGTCGCGGATTCTTGCTGAGCCTGGGTACGGGTACGCTGGCGCTGCGCTTCAAGTTCGGGCTGCTGTTCCTCAAGCGACTGAACCTGGCCATGGGCCTCGTCGAGCTGGCCCTGCAACACCTCGAGTTCACCAGCAAGCCGTTCTATTTCGGCTGGCTCTGGTGCATTCAGTTCGCGCAGTTCGTGTTCAAGGCGCTCGCGGCGCTGCTGAAGGGCCTCGACCTGGCGGTCGGCATCACGGCGGGTTTGTGCAACCAGGGCCAGGCTTTGTTCAACCCGCGACAACACCGTACGCATTTCGTCGCGCGACGCACTGGCGGCACGCACCCTGGCATCAATATCGGGCAAACGCTCATTGCCCTGCTCGAGTTGCTCGAACAACACCTCGGACTGGCCCTTGATGATTTCAATATCTTCCTGTGTCCGGGCTATCTGGTCTGCGCAGTGGGTACCCTGCTCTTGCCATTCGAGCTGCTGGCTTTGCAACTGCGCCCGCCGCGTCTGAACACGCGTGCGCGAGTCAACCACATGACGGATCTCTGTTTCGAGTCGACTGACCAGGGCCCCGGCTTCATAGAGGCGACCTTGGGCCGCATGAACACGATCGCCAGCCTGGTAATGGGCCTGACGACGCGCTTCAAGGTCGGCTTCCAGGCGCCGCAAACCCGCCGTGGCAGCCTCAAGCTCGGTTTGAGCCTGCTCGATCGCCAGAAAGCGGGATTTTTGGTCGCCCCGGGCATTTTCTTCTTTAAGCAGCCACAGCGCCTGCTGTTTCTGCTCGCCTTCAGACTGCAGGGCACGATAGCGGCTGGCCACTTCGGCCTGCGCCTCAAGGCGCAACAGCTGACTGTCGAGTTCACGCAGGATGTCGTCAAGCCGTGTGAGGTTTTCACGGGTGTCAGCCAGACGGTTTTCAGTTTCGCGACGCCGCTCTTTGTAGCGCGACACGCCAGCAGCCTCTTCGAGGTAAACCCGCAGCTCTTCAGGACGCGCCTCGATGAGGCGATTGATCATGCCCTGACCAATAATGGCGTAACCCCGCGCCCCCAGGCCGGTACCCAGAAAAATGTCGTGAATATCGCGACGCCGAACGTGCTGGTTATTCACGAAATAACTGCTGGTACCATCGCGGGTAAGCACCCGGCGCACCGCAATTTCAGAGTAAACGCTCCATTGCCCGACGGCCCGGCCCTCGGCGTTATCAAAGACCAGTTCAACAGACGCACGCGCCGCGGGCTTGCGCTGGCCCGAACCGTTGAAAATAACGTCTTGCATTGACTCGCCGCGCAATTCAGAGGCTCGGGTTTCGCCCAGCACCCATCGCACCGCATCGATGATGTTTGACTTGCCGCAACCATTCGGCCCAACAACACCAACCAATTGGCTGGGCGTAGGAATTACCGTTGGCTCAACGAACGACTTGAAGCCGGCAAGTTTTATCTGGGTAAGACGCACGATGAAGAAATGGCAGGTGCTGCGAAGGGGTAAATTTTAACCCCTAATGATACCCCAGCACCGCAAGTCCAATACGTGCAGCTATACTTGGCAACCACGATTTTTTATGAACCTTAAAAGTTCCTTAAAATACCCTCAACGCTAACCCCACCGAGACTAAGTTGAAAAAAGGCTTTTATCTGGTCATGATCGCGCAGGCGCTGTCGTCACTCGCTGACAATGCCCTGCTGATAGCCGCCATCGCACTGATTGCCGACCTGCAAGGTCCCGACTGGATGGCGCCCATGATGAAGTGGTGGTTTGCGCTGGCTTACGTGGTTCTTGCCGCGTTCGTGGGGGCCTTTGCCGACGCTTACCCCAAAGGCAAAGTGATGTTCATGACCAATGCCGTCAAGCTGTCGGGCTGCGTGCTGATGTTCAGCTACGCCAGCCTGGGGTTTGAAACCAACGGGCAACTGGCACTGATTTTTGCAGCCTACACGCTTGTGGGTATTGGTGCCGCGGCTTACTCGCCCGCCAAATACGGCATCGTTACCGAAATGCTGCCCCCCGACCAGCTGGTCAAGGGCAACAGCTGGATCGAAGGCCTGACCGTGCTGTCCATTATTTTCGGTACTGTGCTTGGGGGCATCCTGATCAACCCCGCCGTCTCGCAATCCCTGTTATCGCACGCCTGGGTTGGTGCCGTTGTCGACAACCGTGCCGAGGCCGCCATTTTCATCATCGGCTTTGTCTACCTGCTGGCCGCGGCCTGCACTTTACTGATTCCCCGTACCAACGTCAGCTACCCCAAGCAGCAAACCAACCCGGTCAAGCTTGTTCTCGAATTCAGTTATTACGTCAAGACACTATGGCGCGACAAGCTGGGGCAAATCTCTTTGGCTGTAACTACCTTGTTCTGGGGGGCGGGTGCCACCCTGCAACTGATTCTTATTGAATGGGGTGCCAAGCACCTGGGATACCGCCTTGATCAGGCATCGGTATTGATGGGGGTTGCCGCGCTGGGTACGATTGTCGGGGCCATACTGGCCGGACGGGTCCCCCTTAAAAAGGCGCTTAAAGTGCTGCCCCTGGGTGTTTTCATGGGCTTTACCGTGCTGCTGATGCCGCTGGTGCACGACCGCTGGGCGGTGTATGCCCTGCTGATGCTGATTGGCGGCTTGTCGGGGTTCTTTGTTGTCCCCATGAACGCCATGCTGCAACACCGTGGACACGTTTTGTTGTCAGCCGGTCACTCGATTGCGGTGCAAAACTTCAACGAACAACTGAATATTTTGCTGATGCTGGCAATTTACAGCCTGATGCTGTGGCTCAGCCTTCCCATCAACATCATTATCGTCATCTTCGGTCTGCTGGTGGCCTGCCTGATGCTGCTTTTCATGCACTGGAACAAACTGAACCACCAGCGCGACCCTGCGCTGCAGGACCAGATCGGCCAGCACGGTCACGGGCAAGCCCTGCACTAAGGGCCGGCACCGCCAGCCAGAAGCAGGCTGTTCAGCACCGCGGCAACGACGGCGTGTCAGCGCAACGGCAAGGCTTGGCGTGCAAGGTGCAAGTCTTGCCATGCCGCGGCCTTGAAATGGCCGCGCAGCATTAATGATGCAGGGTGGTGGGTAACCACCAGCGGAATATCAAGGCCGGCATCGTGGTAACGATGAACCTGCCCGCGCAACTGGTCCAGGCTGGCACGCTGGCCAAGCAGCGCCTGGGCCGCCTGCCAGCCCAATACCAGCAAACCCGAGGGCTGAACCAGCGTAATCTGCTGGCGCAAGAATGGCAGGCAAGCCTCGATTTCCTCGGACCTTGGCGCGCGCGCCCCCTTGGGACGACACTTCAGCAGATTGGTATAAAACAACGTTGCAGAAGGCAGCAGGCCTGCTGCCACCAGCATTTGATTCAGCAGCTCACCCGCCTTGCCCTGAAACGGCAACCCCAGATGGTCATCGTGGTCACCGGGCACTTCGCCAATAACCATCCAGTCGGGTGCCTGAACCGCGCCATCGCCAAACACCGTCTGATGCCTGACTGCATGCAAGCCGCAGGCCTGGCACTGCGCCACACGATCGGCAAGGTCGGCCAGGTTGTCGGGCAACGGCTGACGCACTAAAGGCACCTGCGGCGGTGGCACATCGGGCTGAGGCGGCCCTGGTGCCGGCCTGACCGGTTGCGGGGCCCGATCGCCAGACCCGCCCGGGGCGGCAGACCGCCCCCCGAACGCGTCGGGTTTTGACACGACAGGCGCGGCCGGTGCGACATTTACCGGCTGCGCCGCAAACACTGCAGTCGTGTCAGCCATGCTGGCCAGCAGCTTGCGGTCAATACCCAGCTCGGTCAGCCAGGCCATCTGGACCGGGCTGACAACCACTTGCCCTGACGTCATGGCACGCTCCGGTCAAGATCCTTTTGCAAGACCAGCGCGTCTTCACGCTGGCCGTGGCCAGCAGGGTAATAGCCCTTGCGCACACCAATCTGGCTAAACCCCCGGTTCGTGTAAAACGCCACTGCCGGACGATTAGAGGGCCGGACCTCAAGAAGCAAGGCCGGCAAGCCATGCTGGCGCGCAACCGATTCTGCCTGCCGTAGCAAACGATAGCCCAGGCCACCACGCTGACTGTCGGGTGCCACGGCGATGACCAGCACATGCGCAACATCAGGCGCCAGCTGCACCACACAAAACCCGGTAACCTGCCCCTCGCGCAGCGCCACCCAGGCGCTGTAACCCGCCTCGAGCGCATCGGCAAAGTTGCCACGTGTCCAGG
Source organism: Pusillimonas sp. (assembly GCA_041677965.1). GTDB lineage: Bacteria > Pseudomonadota > Gammaproteobacteria > Burkholderiales > Burkholderiaceae_B > Neopusillimonas. The sequence goes on along the minus strand of JBAYOZ010000013.1, from coordinate 7,666 downwards.
GGTGCGATTGCACCCGTGCCTCAAGCCCGGCTACCGCGTCAAGATGCACGGGCGCCATGGGCACGATATCAACGGCCGACTGTGCCTTGGGATTGCCGCCCTGGCCCTGTTCGCGTTCATGCGTCGTAAATGCCACCTTGTCGCGCACATACAGTGGCGCGGCAGATGATGCCGCCACAGCACCGCCGCTGCCAAGCAACCCGCGCGCAAGACGAGCCACCTGACTGGCCGTAGCCCGAACAGGGTCGCCCAGACGCAGAGGCCTTGTGCCATCGGCCAGGGTAATGACGGACTGCCCGACCAGCCCCGGATAAGCAACCAGGGCATCGCCCACAATGGCGACAGGCCCCGATTGATCGGCAGCCTGCCATTGACGGGCCACTTGCCCCAACCAGACTGAAAAATCATCGACACCCACAAGACAGGCATCAACCACGGCTGACAATGCCTCTGGCCGATCGCGACCCACACGAAACGCCGACACATAGACTTCGTTCATGCGGGCGTCCTGGACGACCACCCGAATAAGGTCGTGGTGGGTATCACTGGCGGCAGCAGCCAATAGTGACGGCACCGGCACCACGGGCAGATTCAATGCAAAAGCCATGCCTTGCGCCACCCCGCACGCCACACGCAAGCCGGTAAACCCGCCGGGCCCCTGCCCAAATGCTACCGCTGACAGATCGGTACGCCGGATACCCGCCTGCCCGAGCAACTGGCCGACCATCGGCAGCACGCGCTCGGCATGTTCGGAAGTTTCGTCATGGCTGAGTGTCAGCAGACGCTCTTGACCCTGCAAAACAGACAGCAACGCCACATCGCAGGTACGCGACGATGTTTCGAAAGCAATGATATGTTGGTCCATGACGGCATTTTAAGCCGCCCTCGCCCCGGACATTTGCCCGGTGGCCAAAAAAACCCCTGTGCGAATGACAATCATAATGCTAATCTGTGCACATTCCCGCCAAGGCGGTTGACATGTGTCATGCTGGTAAAGGTGTAAACCGCGTTTCTGCCAATTCCTTAATGTGTAAGATCTTGCTACCGGCCTCTTCACGGCCTCAATCGGGCCTGTTACATTTTCGACCATGAATACTCATACTCCGCCTCCAACACGCAAAATCCTTGTGGTCGACGACGACCCCCGCTTGCGCGACCTGCTGCGCCGCTACCTTACCGAACAAGGCTTCAATGTCTTCGTCGCCGAAGACGGCAAAGAAATGTCCAAGCTGTGGCAACGCGAACATTTCGACCTGCTGGTCCTCGACCTGATGCTGCCCGGCGAAGACGGGCTGTCAATCTGCCGTCGTCTGCGCGGCAGCCACGACAACACGCCCATCATCATGCTAACGGCAAAAGCTGAAGAAATCGACCGTATCGTGGGGCTCGAAATGGGCGCCGACGATTACCTGTCCAAGCCCTTCAACCCCCGCGAACTGCTTGCCCGTGTCAATGCCATCTTGCGTCGCCGCGGCACCGAAGAACACCCGGGTGCGCCCAGCCAGGAAAACGAATCCGTTGAATTCGGCCCCTACATTCTTAACCTGTCTACCCGCACCCTGACCCGCGACAACGAAGTCGTACCCATCACAACAGGCGAATTCTCGGTACTCAAGGTCTTTGCGCGCCACCCCAAAATTCCGTTGTCGCGCGACAAGCTCATGGAACTGGCACGGGGTCGTGAATACGAAGCCTTCGACCGCAGCCTCGATGTACAGATTTCGCGCCTTCGCAAACTTATTGAACCCAACCCGTCCAAGCCCGTCTATATCCAGACTGTCTGGGGCCTGGGTTATGTTTTCATCCCCGATGGCGGCAACTGAACTTTCAGGCGGGTGCTGAATCGGCATGTCCCTTTTTCAGCGGCACTATGAACGCCTGAAATCAAAAGTCCGGCTGGGTTTGTTCAGCCGGTCTTTTTTATTGCTTGGCGTCCTGATGATTGTCAGTCTGGGGGCCTGGCTCGAAGTGTTCTTCAGCATGGAAGAAGGCCCGCGCGCCATACAGATGGCGCAACGGGTCAGCACATCGCTCAGCATCACACGTTCTGCACTCATCTACGCCTCACCCGACACGCGCACCGATCTTCTGCTCGACCTGGCCACCCGGGAAAGCCTGCGCATCCAGCCACGCGAGCATAGCGACACCCTGGAGCCCCTGCCCAACTCGAACTACTGGAACCACGTAACCGCCGAAATCAAGAACCGTCTGGGTACCGGCGTCCAGATCATGTGGTCAGTCAACGATATGCCAGGCGTATGGGTCAGCTTCGAGATTGAAGATGAGCAATTCTGGCTGGTCTTTGACCGCGAGCAACTGGGCCTGGTGGTTGGCGTCGAGTGGTTCTGGTGGGGGGTCACCGCCTTGCTGCTGGCCCTGGTAGGCTCAGCCGTCAGCGCGCGATTTGTGAACCGCCCGCTGGCCCAGCTGGCCCGGGTTACCCAGCAATTGTCACGCGGCGAAATTCCATCGCCCCTGCCCGAAGAAGGGCCGGCAGAAATCAAGGAAATCAATATCGCGTTCAACCGCATGACCAAAGACTTGCGCCAGACCGAGGCCGACCGGGAAATCATGCTGGCGGGCATCTCGCACGATCTGCGCACACCACTGGCTCGCATGCGCCTTGAAATTGAAATGAGCAATGTCAGCGACGATACGCGCCTGGCAATTGACCAGGACCTTGCCCAGATCGATTACACCATCGGGCAGCTGATGGAATACGCCCGCCCTGCCACATCGCCGCCCGAAATCGGCGTTGACATCACCCAGGCGCTCGAAGACCTTTATGATCGCGAAAAGGCACACACCGAATCACTGAACGGTCATTTGAATGCCGATATTGCGCCCAACCTCAAAGCCCGCATTGCCGCCATAGACCTGAAGCGCATCGTCGGCAACCTGATCGAAAATGCTCGCCGCTACGGCCGCTCTCCGATAGACGACACCTGCTACATTGACCTGGATGCACGCATCGAAAATGACAAGATCGTTATCGAGGTAGCCGACCGCGGCACAGGCATTTCGCCCTCTGAGGTACAGCGCCTGCTGCGCCCGTTTTCGCGCGGCGAAGCCGCACGCACCGGCGTCAGTGGCGCGGGGCTTGGGCTGGCAATTGTCGAGCGCTTGCTGGGCCATGTCGGCGGCAAGCTGAAGCTGCTTCCCCGCACGCCCAACGGCTTGCTGGCGCGTATCGAACTGCCCAAGGTTTGATCCGGCACTGGCCCGGCACCCGGCGGCCTTATCCTACAATGGGCTAAAAAATTATTTGCCAGACACCCACCCGCATTCTCAGGAGCTCGAATGAAAACAGTTGGCGACAAACTCGAACCCTTTAAGGTAACCGGCGTGCAGCCAGGCTTCACGCAACACGAAGAAAATGGGGTTTCAGCGTTCGAAGACATCACTGAAAGCTCGTTCCCGGGCAAATGGAAGGTCATTTATTTCTACCCGAAAGACTTCACCTTTGTGTGCCCGACGGAGCTCATCGGCTTTAACCAGCTGAGCGCTGAATTTGAATCCCGCGATGCCGTCCTGATGGGCGGTTCCTCAGACAACGAATACGTCAAGCTGGCATGGCGACGTGAAAACCCCGACCTCGAAAAGCTGGCGCATTTCCAGTTTTCAGACACCAGTGGTGCCCTGATCGACCAGTTGGGCATTCGTGAGAAAACCGAAGGCGTTGCCCTGCGGGCAACCTTCATTGTCGACCCAGACAACGTTATCCAGCATGTGTCGGTCAACAACCTGGCCGTGGGCCGCAACCCGCACGAAGTGCTGCGCACCCTTGACGCGCTGCAAACCGAAGAACCATGTGCCTGCGGCCGCGAAGTCGGCGGCAAAACCCTTTAGCAACGCCGCGTTACAGCGGCAAAAGCAAGGCAACTACAGTAGCCGCAATACCTTCACTGCGCCCCAAATGACCCAGACCTTCATTGGTTTTGGCCTTGACATTCACCTGGCTGGCGTCCACCCCAAGATCGGCAGCAATATTGGCCACTATGGGGGCAATATGCGGTGACATTTTCGGGGCCTGGGCATGAATGGTGGCGTCGATGTTGCCCACCTGCCAGCCTGCTGCCCGGACCCTGGCGTACGCTTCACGCAATAAAACGCGGCTGTCAGCGCCTTTGAATGCCGGGTCGGTATCCGGAAAATGGCGGCCAATGTCACCCAGCCCTGCGCCACCCAGCACCGCGTCAGTAATCGCGTGCAACAGTACGTCGGCATCAGAATGACCGGCCAGGCCGCGCGTCCAGTCGATGGTGACGCCACCAATTATCAGGGGGCGACCTTCAACCAGGGCATGCACGTCGAAGCCCTGCCCGACACGAAAGGGTAATTTCATAGCCATTTTTCCATCAGTTCAAAATCTTCCGGCCAGGTTACCTTGAAGTTGCGCACCGAGCCCGGCACCAACCGGGGCGCCAACCCCATGTGTTCTATGGCCGAGGCCTCGTCGGTAACCACTGCCCCATGCGCCAGGGCCGTTTCAATGGCACGTTGCAACAGACCGGCAGGAAACATTTGCGGCGTCTGGGCCAGCCACAAGCCATCACGCGACACGGTTTTAATGACTGCGACCCGATCATCACCCGCCGGTTGCCCGCCCTGCTTGACCGTATCGGGTACCGGCTGGGCCAGCACGCCCCCCACCGGGTCATCAAGGCAGCAGTCAATGAGCCGTGACAGCGCCGCCAATGGCAAGCCAGGCCGGGCGGCATCATGCACCAGCACAAGGGCCGCTGGCGGCAGCGCTGCATCGCGCAGGGCCCCCAGCACCGTCTGGGCCCGTGTTTCACCGCCACACGGACGGCATACCGTTCTGGCCAGCCCGTCCAGCACGCCGGACGCGTGCGCATCGGACGGCGAAACCGCAACCCGAACCTGTTCAATGCGCGGGTCGGCCAGCAAGGCCTCGACCGTCCAGCGCAACATGGCCTTGCCGCGCAGCAAACGGTATTGCTTGGCCAGGGTTGACGACCCGGCAACAGCGCGTTGACCGACACCCGCAGCAGGCACGATGGCAATTATCTTTTTCGACATATCAAAGAGATTTTATAATGCCCGACACGATGTCGACACAAAACCCTACAGTTCAGGGCACAAACGCCCTTGCCCCCCTTCCCGGCACAGCCGCACTGCTGAATGCACTTAAACCTGGCCAACGCTATGCCGTTGCGGCCCCGCCGGGCTCGGGTGACGCCTGGCTGCTGGCTGACCTGGCTCGCGCGTCAGGCAAGACCTTGCTGGTCTTGTGCGCCGACCCGCTGGCAGCACAGCGCCTGGCCGAAGAAATCTGCCGGTTTGCACCGCAATTACGGGTTCGGCAATTGCCCGATTGGGAAACCCTGCCGTACGACAGCTTTTCGCCACACCAGGACTTGATCTCGGAGCGTCTGGAAACCTTGCATGCACTGATGAACAGTGCCGTTGACGTCATCACGGTACCGGTCAGCACAGCGCTTTACCGTCTGGCCCCTCCGTCTTTTCTGGCCGCCTACACCTTTTCGTTCAAACAAGGCGACACGCTGGATGAAGACGGTCTGCGTCAGCAACTGACGCTGGCAAACTACAGCCACGTCACCCAAGTGGCTGCGCCGGGCGAATTCTGCATCCGTGGCGGCCTGATCGACCTGTTCCCGATGGGGTCTGCCGTACCGTACCGGCTTGATCTGTTCGACAACGAAATCGAAAGCATTCGCAGCTTTGATGTCGATACCCAGCGCAGCATTTATCCGGTACGCGAAGTCCGGTTGCTGCCTGGCCGTGAGTTCCCCATGGACGAGGCCGCCCGCACCCGGTTTCGCGCACGGTTTCGTGAAATCTTTGAGGGCGACCCCTCAAAAGCCCTGCCCTACAAGGACATTGGCAACGGCATTGCCTTTGCCGGGGTCGAATACTACCTGCCGTTGTTTTTCGATGAAACCGCCACCCTGTTCGACTATCTGAAAACAGATGCGTTAACGGTCACGCTGGGTGATATTGAAGGCGCCATACAGCACTTCACCCACGATACGCAAAGCCGTTACCAGTTCCTGAAAAGCGATCGCGAACGGCCGGTATTACCCCCAGACACGCTGTTTCTGGGGGCCGACGCCCTGTTCGCCCAATTGAAGCAGTTTGCCCGACTGGCCCTGACACCACAGGCCGGACACCCCGATTTCAGCCTTGCCCCCGAGGTGGCAGTGGCCAGGCGTGCCGATGACCCGATTGCCAAGTTGCGTGCTCTGGTTGATACCGCTGCCAGCCATGTCATTTTATGTGCCGACTCGGCGGGGCGACGCGAAACCCTGCTGCAGATGTTATCGGAATTCGATCTGCAACCCGAGGCCGGTACCGACAACCTGCACGATGCGCTGGCACAGCCCGGGCATTTCAGCATCACTACGGCCCCGCTGACCGCCGGTTTTTCGATACCCGCGCTGAACATCACGCTGCTGACCGAAAATGACCTGTATCCCGCTGTTGCCCATGCGCCCAGGCGCGGTGCACGGCGCAGCAGCGATGGCAGCAATGCCGAAGCCATGGTGCGCGACTTGTCCGAACTGCGCGAAGGTGACCCGGTGGTTCATGTCCAGCATGGCATTGGCCGCTACCACGGCCTTGTCGATATGGATCTGGGCGAAGGCAAGATGGAGTTCCTTCACCTTGAATACGCCACAGGCAGCACACTGTACGTGCCGGTATCGCAACTGCACCTGATTGCCCGTTACAGCGGTGCCGACCCCGATGCCGCGCCGCTGCACCAGCTGGGCTCTGGCCAATGGGACAAAGCCCGCCGCAAGGCGGCCAAACAGGTACGCGATGCGGCGGCCGAACTGCTGGCCCTGTATGCCCTGCGTGAAGCCCGTGAAGGCTATGCCTTCACGCTGCCTTTGAATGATTACCAGGCCTTTGCCGAAGGCTTCGGCTTCGAAGAAACGCCCGATCAGGCTTCGGCCATCGAAGCCGTTATTTCTGACATGACATCCGGCCGGCCCATGGACCGGCTGGTCTGCGGCGATGTCGGTTTCGGGAAAACAGAAGTTGCCCTGCGTGCAGCCTTTCTGGCCGTAGCCAATGGCAAGCAGGTTGCCTTGCTATGCCCGACCACGTTGCTGGCCGAGCAGCATGCACAAACGTTTTCCGACCGTTTCGCAGACTGGCCTGTCAAGGTGGTAGAGCTGTCGCGGTTCCGGTCCGGCAAAGACATCAGCGCCGCCATTGCCGGGCTGGCCGATGGCACCGTCGACATTGTCATTGGCACCCATAAAATCCTGTCTAAGGACGTCAACTTCAAGCGCCTGGGCCTGGTCATCATCGACGAGGAACACCGCTTTGGGGTTCGCCAGAAAGAGGCCCTGAAGGCCCTGCGTGCCGAAGTCGATATATTGACACTCACGGCAACCCCCATTCCCCGCACCCTGGGCCTGTCGCTGGAAGGTATCCGTGATTTTTCAGTCATTGCCACCGCACCTCAGAAGCGTCTGGCCATCAAGACCTTTGTGCGCCGCGAAGACGGCAGCACCATCCGTGAAGCCTTGCTGCGCGAACTCAAGCGCGGCGGGCAGGTCTACTTCCTGCATAACGAAGTGGAAACCATTCACAACCGCCGGGCCCGCCTTGAGGAACTGGTGCCTGAAGCCCGTATCGCCGTGGCACATGGCCAGATGGCCGAACGTGAACT
>JBAYOZ010000012.1:0-18681 GCA_041677965.1 Pusillimonas sp. | reverse complement strand
GTGATGTTCTGGTATGGGGCGGTGATGACCGCTTGCGGTTTCATGGCGTGAAGACTGTTGCGTCCGGGGCAAGCCTGTCAGCGCAAGCGCATCGGTTGAATCTGACCTTTCGCAGGGTGACGTAACGTAATATCTGGCACGTTAATTGCTTGAGTCGTGTTGATGCTGTTTTTGTTGTCAAACACTACAAGGAGCAATTCATGACCTTCCCATTCTTCAGAAAAGCGCTGTGCAGTGCGCTGCTGGCTGTGGTTGTTGTAACCCCGGCCATTGCGCAAACAACACAAACGGATACGCCTGCATCTGACTTTTCGTTCAGTGCGAATATGACGCTGGCCAGTCAGTACCGTTACCGGGGCTTGATGCAAACCAATAACAAGCCGGCGATTCAGGGTGGTTTTGATCTGACGCATTCCAGCGGCTTTTACATCGGCAACTGGAACTCGAGTATCAGCTGGTTGGGGGACGCTGACGATAATGTCTCAGCGCCGGTTGAGATGGATTTTTACGCGGGTTACACCGGTCCGTTATGGGGTGACGTTACGTTCGATGTCGGCGTCTTGCACTATTACTACCCAGGCAATTACCCCGGCGGGTTTGTCAGCCCCGATACTACCGAGCTTTATCTGGGCCTGGGTTACGGGCCGGTCAGCTTCAAATATTCACATGCCGTGAGCAACTTGTTTGGCTGGGCCGATAGTAAAAACAGTCAGTACTATGATTTGTCGGCCAGTGTGCCGACGGGTGTCTGGGGCTTGAATCTTGATGCGCATGTTGGCTATCAGCGCGTCAGGAATGTGAAGGACGGGAATTACACCGACTGGTCTCTGGGGGTCAGTAAAACCTGGGGAAATTTCACCGCAGCCTTGACGTATGTTGATACCAATGCCGATAAAGGCGTATACACCAGCACGGCAACCGGGCGCTACCAGGGCAAGGCTGCCGCGCTATTGTCGTTGACGGCAGCCTTTTAATTGTCGGGTCAGATGATTGAGTCGGGGCAGTTTGACCTTGGCGTGTCTTGCGAGCGCGCCTGGGTTACAACGCACCCGGCCGGTACGTTCTGGGTCAGCCAGACGTTGCCACCAATGACGCAGCCCTTGCCCAGAGTAACCCGCCCCAGAATGGTAGCGCCGGCGTATATGACAACGTCGTCTTCAACCACCGGATGCCTGGGCAAGCCTTTTTGCAACGATCCGTCTTCATCAGTGGGAAAGCTTTTGGCACCCAGCGTGACTGCCTGGTAAATACGTACCCGTTCACCGATGATTGTAGTTTCGCCAATAACGACACCCGTGCCGTGATCGATGAAAAAGCTGCGCCCGATACTGGCGCCAGGGTGGATATCTATACCGGTTTCTGCATGTGCCATTTCGGCCATGATGCGCGCCAGCAGGGGAAGCTTGTTCAGGTAAAGCTCGTGGGCAACCCGATGGTTGATCATGGCCTGTACACCGGGGTAGCACAACAGCACTTCGTCAACCGATTGGGCTGCCGGATCACCGTGATAGGCGGCCAGCACATCGCTGTCGAGCATGTTGCGGATGTAAGGCAGCCGTTCGGCCAGGTGAGAAACCGCCAAAAAAGCCCGGGTTTCGATGTCGCTGTCATCAAGGGGCTGATGCCGGTGTTGATGACGAATCTCCAGGCGTGCCTGTTCGAGCAACGTGTGCAAGGCACTGTCAATGGTGTGCCCAACATAGTGGTTTTCACTTTCGTGCCGCAAGTCGGTTGGGCCAAGACGCATCGGAAAGAGTGCGCATTTCAGGGCGTCCATTACTTTGGCAAGCGCCTGACGCGACGGCAGTTCCCGACCGCCGGGTTCACGAGAGCGGCCTTGCGACGTGCGCCAGGCCATACGAATATCACTTAGAGACTGGACAATCGAGTCGATCTTGAAAGACGCCATTTCGGATAATTACGCACTCAAATAACAGACTGGAATCTTAACACTGGCCTGCCAAAGGGGGGGCAGCAGTGCGCCAGCGTGTTTTGACACGACGCCAGGCCTTTTCGTGAAACGGCAAAAGTGCAACGTTACAAATGGGCTCGACCAGCGCTGCCAACCCCCCTGTCATGATCGAACCCGTCATGGCGTAGGTTACGCCGAAGGCAACGCCCATGTGCAACATGACCTGGCTGGCTTTTTCGAGAACAATCATGATGTGACTCCTGATATTGGTTTTCAGATAGCTAAATGATAATTAATATCATTTATTTAAACCAGTTGATTGTCTATATCAGGGTCATAACCACTGGCTATCCTAGAACTCTTCCCAATCGTCTTCCTTGGCTGTTTTGCGGCTGGTCGTGCTGGTGTCGCTAAAATCCGGGCGAAGCAGTTTATCGTTATTTTTGGGTTGTTGCGCTGCGGGGGGCGGTGTCTTGCTGGTACGCGCCGGCGCATGTGGTTTACCTTGGCCGCCAATAGCCTTTACTGCAGGCGCGCGTTTGCTCGGGCTTGCTGTAGTTTTTGCGGTATCTTGGGTTTTTCGGGCAGCCCTGCTTGTCTCAGATGGCAGCTGAGCAGTGGTCGAGGCTGGCAAGACAGATGCTGGTCGGGAAGCGGGCGCCGGCGCTTCGTGTGTCTGTATTTCATGCGCTGTTACATCAATGTAGCCTTGTCCAATGTCAAAAATGCCTACGACTTCAACCAGGTGGCTGGCCTGCTGGCGCAGGTTGTCAGCAGCCGATGCCGATTGCTGGACCAGCGAAGCGTTTTGCTGGGTCACTTCGCTAAGCTGAAGAACGGCTTCATTGACCTGATTGATGCCTTGGGTTTGCTCGTGTGTTGCGGCACTGATTTCGTTGATCAGGTCAGTGACTTGTTTTACATGCGTCACAATGCCCTGCATGGCGGCACCGGCTTCATCGACCAGTGTTGTACCGGCATCAACTTTCTCGACACTCGAGTCAATAAGGTTTTTGATGTCTTTGGCGGCAGATGCGCTTTTTTGGGCCAACCCGCGCACTTCACCGGCCACTACGGCAAAACCACGGCCTTGTTCGCCAGCACGTGCAGCTTCTACTGCTGCGTTCAGGGCCAGAATATTGGTTTGAAAGGCAATGCTGTCGATGACCGAAATGATGTCGACAATTTTGCGCGATGAGGTATTGATTTCCTGCATGGTAGTAACGACGTTGTTCACGACCTCACCACCCCTGACTGCCGCTGCGCTGGCTGCAGAGGCCATATGAGCGGCCTGGCGAGCGACGTCGGCATTGCTCTTGACCGTACCGGCGAGCTCTTCCATGGCGGCGGCAGTTTGTGTCAGATTGGCAGATTGCTGTTCTGTGCGTTGCGAAAGGTCGGTGTTGCCTGCGGCAATCTGCCCCGAGCCTGCGGCAATGTGTTCACTGCTGGTGCGTACCTGCATTACGACCTTTCCAAGGGCCTCCTGCATTTGGCCCATGGCGTGCATGATGCTGTCTCTGGATGTATTACGCGCCATGACTGTGTTGTTGAGTTTGCCTTTGGCGATTGCGCCGGCAATTTGAGCAACCTGATCAGGTTCGGCGCCCAGCTGTCGGGTAAACCCGCGAGTGATCATCAGCCCAAGTCCAATTGCCAGCAGCACACCCAATGCGGTCAGGCTGCCCATGACCAGCAAGGCATTGTGGTAAATGCCCCGGATTTCTTCTGTGGCTTGCATGGCCTGGTCTTGCTGATCAAGCAAAATGCGCTTGATCAGGTCTTCGGCTTCGTCAGCAAGCGGACGCATTTCCTTGAAAATCCGGTCGGTGGTATCAAGTCGTCCCAGTGTTTCGGCGGGCTGTTCGCGCACAATGTCCTTGGCAGATTTTTCAAAAGCATCGACCGCTTCGCGCGCCTGCTGGACAGAGCGCTTGTTTGCGTCGGTTATTACGGTGCGGGCAAGATCATCGAGTGCCATCTTGGCTGACACAAAATGATTGTCGATAGAAAAGTACTCTGACCGGTATTCGTTTTCGGTCGATGTGAGCAGGGTTTGGCTTAGCGCACGGCTGGCCGCCACCAGTTGCCGGTCGGCCTCAGCGGCATGCCGGACACTGACGAACTTGTTTTCGTACAGTTGATCGGTCATGTTGCTGATGCGCTGCATGGATTGCATGCCCATAAAACCGATAATGGCTGCAAGTGCAGCGACGATCAGGAATCCACCGATCAATTTGGTTCTGACTTTCAGGTTTTTTGGCCTGCTCATGTTGTCTCCGAAAGAGTATTTGTGTCTGTTACCGAGCTTCTGGTGCAGGGTTTTTCAGTGAAGCCCGCTATTCTATGCCGGGCCTTGCTTTTGCTGCAGTGTGATTTGGCGGCTTCCTTGGGGCTTTTTTGGGTGTTAAGCCAGGAGTCAGTCGGAGGGGGCGTCGCAGTCACCTGATGATTGTCAATAACTGTATTCTTTTTGATGGGTAGAATCATCGCTGTATCAGCGTTATCTCATGTAAACAGGAATCCGCTCAATGTTGAAAAAAATCTCCAAAATGACGTTAATGGTTGCCCTGGCTGGCAGCAGCGTCGCCTGGGCCGCACACCATGGCAAACATCAGGGGCATGGCGCAATGAAAGCGCCTGCAACAGATACCACCGAAATGCCTGTCGCCAAGGGCGTTTCGGCTCAGGGGTGCTGGGTTCGTCTGTTGCCGGCGCCGGCGCCCTCGGCGGGTTATTTTGTACTCGAGAATGACACGGCCAGCGAAGTCAGCCTGGTTGGTGCTGCAGCACCTCAAGATTACGGGTTGCTTATGGTGCACCAAACCCGTCATGAAAATGGCATGAGTCGCATGGCCATGATCGACGAAGTTCCGGTTCCAGCCAATGGCAAGCTCGAATTCAAGCCAGGTGGCTACCACATCATGCTTGAACAGCCCAGGCGCGATGTCGCCGTTGGTGAAACCATTCAGGTTGATCTGGTGCTAAAGTCAGGGGAAAAAGTTGTCGCCAGCTGCGAAGTCAAGCCCGCTGGTTCCATGCCGGGGCAAGTACGTATGCGGCATTAAGTGCTAACTACCCAGAAACTCAAGCACTTTTCTGTTGAAGCTTTTTGGGTTAGCCAGGTTCATTCCATGAGACGCCAGTGCAATTGAATCGCGTCTGGCGTTTTTTATGTGCTTTTGCAGCACATCCAGGGTCTTTGCGTAGCGTGGCGGGCTTTGCTGGCCACCCAGCAACAGTACCGGGCAGGTAATTGTTGCAAAGCGTTGCGGGTCGTGTTCTGAGTCGGCTTCATGGGCCTGTGACAACAGAGTGGTAGCGTTGTCACGAACCATGGTTTTGAACCAGCCTGTCATACGTCGCCATGTGTCTGTGCCACTGACGGCATCAATAAATGTGGCCAAGCCCTGCTCGTCATGCCCTTGGCTGATGGCCGTGGCGGCTTCGCGTAAGAATGTGCGGTTATTGTCTATCCCGGCAAGATTCATGCCGGGGTCGGCCAAGACCAGCGCCCTGATGGCCCCTGGAGCCTGCAAGGCCATTTCCATGGCAACGTGTGCCCCCCTTGAATGCCCTACAACGTTAACGGGCTGGTCAGGGCTTGTGGCATGTATCAGATCAACAAGGTCTTGGGCGTGCTGCTGCACCGAGAACCTGGTATTGGGGGCAGACCCCTGCAGGGCGTTTGGCCAGTAGCCTCGCAGGCTGGGCGCAATAACCCGGCCGTATTCGCCCAGCGCCGCCATTTGCCAGCGCCAGTACCGATAGTCGCATAATGAACCATGAACCAGCAAGGTTGTCTGGCCAAAACCATATTCAACAAATGACAGCAAGGCGCCGTCGTCCAGCCCGAACAGGCTTTCAGGTAATTCAAGCACAGGCATCAGTTACTGGAGCAGGGTCAGACGGTCTTGCGCCGTTCTGGCGGCTTTGCTTTGGGGGTAATTATTGACGATGGACTGAAGGCTGGTTTTTGCGCCGGCCAGGTCGTTGAGCTCGATCTGGGCCGCGGCCATGACAAGCAGTGCGTCAGGGGCGCGCTCACTGTCGGCGTGGTTTTGCAGCAATGCCTGAAGTGCCGGTATGGTGCTTTTAAAGTCTTTGGCGGCGTAAAGGCTGCTGCCCTGGTAGAACCCGGCTTCTGCGGAAAGCTCGCTGTTCGGGTACTGCGTCAGAAATGTGCGAAACCCGTCGGCGGCTTCTTTGTATTTGCCTTCCCGGAATTTTGCCATTGGGGTATTGAAGGCCATTTGCTCTTGCGGGTTGCCAACCTGCGTTGCCGTATTCTGACCCAGTGTGTTCCCGTTTTTCAGGTCAAGCTCAAATCGCATGCGTTCGACTTGTCCCCGCATGGTGGTAACTTCCTGGCGCAGGGTGTCCAGCTGGTCGGCAAGCAGCAGGCGTGCCTGGCGGTTTTGCTCTGTCAGGTTGCGCATTTGTTCGCGCAATTCCAGAATGGCACGGCGGGCTTCGTCGTCAGCGAAGGCGTGTGCCGGTGCGACAGCCGCCAGGGTAGCGGCAAACAAGGCGGGCAGGGCAAGGCGGCGCAACAAGGGTACATGTGCTTTCATACGGAATCCTCAAATAAAAACGCCGCGGCGGAAAGCCGCCACGGCGTTCAGGCACAGCAGATTATGCCAAAAAATCAGCGCTGGTAGTTGATGTCGGCGCGACGGTTTTCGGCGTAGTCGGCTTCGGTATTGCCCAAGGCCTTCGGGCGCTCTTTACCAAAGCTGATCGTTTCGATCTGGTCGGGACGCACACCCATCAGCGTCATCATGCGAGCCACAGCATCAGAGCGGCGCTGGCCCAGTGCCAGGTTGTATTCGGCGCCACCCCGGGCATCGGCGTTGCCTTCAACACGAATGCGCTGCTGGCTGTTGGCTGTCAGATACGACGAGTGCATCTCGACAACGCTGCGATATTGCTCTGGCACGGTGTAGCTGTCATATTCAAAGTACACAGAGCGTTGTTGCGCCAGCGGGCTTTGGGGGTTGAAGGGATCCATGACCATACCGGTTGTGCCCCCGGTACCAGTGCCGGTACCACTGCCGGCCTGCTGGTCTAGTGGTACAGAACTGCAGGCTGCCAGGGCGGCAGTCAAGGCAGCAACACTTAACGTCTTGGTAATGCGCGAGCTCATTTAAGTTCCTTTAGAAAAAGCATCACACTGAAAAATGGGTCAAAAAACTATTCGGTAAAGGGGCCCCAGGTCGGTTCGCGGACCCGGCCGTCAAGCGTTGAAAGTGTTTGCCTGACTCGTCCATCAACCGAGACAACAGCAAGAACGCCGCGGCCACCCTGAGCAGCGCTGTACAACACCTGCATGCCGTTCGGTGCAAAACTGGGTGACTGGTCATCAGACCCCGCTGTCAGCAGCTGTTCTGCACCTGTCGTCATGTTTTGCAGCGCAATGCGGTAAGCGCCATCTCTACGTGTAACGTACACCAAACTACCGTTGTCCGGAGACAGGGCTGGTGAGATGTTGTAACTACCGTTAAACGTTATTCGCCGTGCCTCACCGCCGGCTGCGGGAACGCGATAGATTTGCGGGTTGCCGCTACGGTCGCTGGTGAACACCAGAGACGTACCGTCGGCAGAAAAATGAGGTTCGGTGTCAATAAGCGGCGAGCGCATTACCCGACGCAAGCCAGAGCCATCGTCGTTGATGATGTAAATTTGTGAAATACCGTCGCGTGACAGTGCGACAGCCAGCTGGTTTCCTGCGGGTGACCATGCCGGGGCGCTGTTGTTGCCTTTGAAATTTGCCAGTGGCAGGCGTTGTCCGGTTGCCAGCGTCTGTACATACACGACAGGCTTGCCCAGTTCAAAGCTGACATAGGCCAGCTTCTTGCCGTCGGGTGACCATGCCGGGGAAATAATCGAGTGTTTCGAGCGCAACATGACTTGCGGGTTCTGGCCGTCGGCGTCTGCAATTTGTAACTCATAGACATCGCCTTTCTGAACCACATACGCCAGCCGTGTTGAAAAAACACCACGAACACCCGTAATCTTTTCGTAGATACGGTCGGCGATACGGTGCGCAACACGACGCAATTCGCGCTCATTGCCAGCAAAGGCAACGCCATCAAGTTCGGTTTTACGTACAGTATCGGCAAGGCGGTACGTTACGGTATATTGCCCGCCGGCTTCTGTAATTGACCCATAGGCCATGAAATCGGCACCGCGGGTACGCCACTCATCGTGGGCCAAAGGGCTGTCTGCAGTTAATGATGCGCCGGTTGCATTGATCAGGTTGAACTGGCCCGAGCGTGTCAGGTCGGCGCGGATGACTTCAGCTACGCTCTGCCCTTGCGGGTTGCCTTGAAAATCGGCAACGGCAATGGGGTATTGGGTAGCACCAACGCCCGAAATATCGACGCGAAGTTGTGCAGAGGCTGGTGAGGCCAGTGCAAGGCCGGCCAGAATGGCCAGGCCATACACCTGTAATCGCCTGAAATTTCTTGCGATAGTGTTTGCGAAGGTGACACGAGTCATTTCGACTATCTCCTGTGGGTCGTGCTATTAATCATACATAGCGTAGTGGACGTCGATTGACGACGGATACTTGCCTGTGGGCGGTTTCGGGAATGGGTCGCAACCACGTACGCCGTTTTCAACGGCCCGGTCAAAGCCCTGGATGCCCGAGGAGCGGCGGATTTCGACGTCACGTACGCGACCTTCAGGGCTGAGCATAACGCGGAATTGAACCGTCGGGTTGGTGCCCGCCCGGGGTGGAATCGGGTAGGTAACGCGTGGTTTGACGCAGGCGCGTACCAGTGCCCCATAGCCACTGTCATTACCACCACCTCCGGCCTGGTTGCGATCGGCGGTACCCCCCGGAATACCCGCGGCACCCAGCGCATCGCCGCGCATGGCCTGGCGTATGGCGTCTCGTTTGGCGGCGTCTTCCCTGGCCTTTTTCTCGGCAGCCGCCTTGCGTGCAGCATCTTCTTTGGCTTTCTTGTCAGCAGCTGCCTTTTTCGCGGCCTCTTCCTTTGCCTTGCGTTCTGCTTCTGCCTTTGCTTTTTGTTCGGCGGCCTTGCGCTCGGCGTCTAGTTTCGCTTTACGTTCGGCCTCTGCACGAGCCTTCTGCTCAGCCTCTTGTTTCGCTTTGCGCTCGGCGTCCTCTCTGGCTTTCTGCTCAGCAGCCTTACGCTCTGCCTCCTGTTTTGCCGTGCGCTCTGCCTCTTCTCTGGCTTTACGCTCGGCCTCTTCTTTGGCCTTTTTTTCGGCTGCTGCCTTCCTGGCGGCGTCTTCCTTCGCCTTGCGTTCAGCCTCTTGACGCGCCAGCAGTTCACGCTGTTGCTGCTCTTCTTTCTCGCGACGTGCTTTTTCAAGCGCAATATCGGGATTGATTTGCGGCGTGGGTTCCGGGGCAGGGGTTGGCTTTACCGGAGCGGGAAGCTCGGCAGCTGGAGGTGGCTCAGGAGCAGGAACGGGATCAGGTGTCGGTTCCGGGGCAGGAGCCGGTAAAGGCTCGACCTCAGGTGGTGGCTCGACCTCTGGTTCCGGTACAGGCTCCGGTTCGGGCATGTCTTCAACTGAAGCCTCTTCCTGTGGTTCCTGCACCGCATTGGGTGAAATGCCATCGGCCCACAGTTCTACCTGAACCGGGGCGGGTGTGCGCGGTGATGACGTCAGCATGCCTGCCAGCAGAACGAGCACCAGAGCCAGGTGCGCGCCGACGGCAAGAGCGAAGCCGCGTCGCTCATCGGCCTGCTCTGGTGACTGATGTGAAGATCGTGACCCAAACCACTTCATCATGAATTTGCTGTCATTTCCGTGGGGGTTCGCTGGTACCGCTTTGGTCAACCAGCAAACCCAGGCGTGTGATGCCGCTGCTACGCAACTTGTCCATGATTTCCATGACCTTTTCGTAGGGCACTTTGCCGTCAGCCGCGATAACAACGGGTGTTTCAACCGTGATGCGTGCCCGCACCGTATCAATCAGGACATCAGCGGCTACGGGTTCAAATTCGGCCCCGGCACTGCGAGACCGCAGCGACAGCGCACCGTTTTCATCAATTTGAACCTCGAGCGGCTGGGCCGGCACTTCGGCAGCCTGGCCCACGCTAGGAAGCTCGATGAGGCCGGGGGTAATCATGGGGGCGGTTACCATGAAGATGACCAGCAATACGAGCATGACGTCGATGTAGGGCACAACGTTGATTTCGTTTTTTAGCTTCCGGCCTGACCGACCGTAAGGGCTGCGGTTTGAAGGCATCAGCGCACCTGACGTTGCAGAATATTAAGGAACTCGTCAATGAAGCTGTCAAACCGGATGGATAGCCGGTCGATTTCGTTGGTGTAGCGGTTGTAGGCAACAACGGCGGGGATTGCAGCGAACAAGCCAATGGCGGTGGCGATCAGGGCCTCGGCAATGCCGGGGGCGACTGCGGCCAGCGTGGCCTGTTGCATGCCCGACAACCCCAGGAAGGCGTGCATGATCCCCCATACGGTACCAAGAAGCCCGATATAAGGGCTAACCGACCCGGCGGAGGCTAAAAAATTCAAATGTGATTCCAGATTGTCCATTTCGCGCTGGTAGGTGGCACGCATGGCCCTGCGAGGTCCATCCAGCATGGCATCACCGTTGCTGCTGACCCGACGTGCCTTGATGAATTCAGTCATGCCGGCATCAAAGATACGGGCCAGTGCGCCGTAGTCGGCCGGGCTTGCGGATACCGATTTTTGCAAGGCTGTCAGATCGCCGCCCGCCCAGAAGTCGTCTTCAAAAAGGCGGGTTTGTTCATGCGCCCGTTTCAGGGCAGAGCGTTTGCTGAAAATGTACGTCCAGGATAAAACGGAGATGCCCACCAGAATGAGCATGACGATCTGAACCGGGATACTGGCATCAAGAATGAGCGAGACAATAGACAGGTCGCTTGAGGGCTGCATGGTTATTCCTGAACCTTTTCCAATAATGATTTAAGTTCGTGAGGCAGGGCGGCGGGGCGCAATGTTTCAGCGTCCACGCAGCAGATCTGGATATTCCCCTCGCACAGGCGTTGCCCGTCAAGGGATGCGTATTGAAAGAAGTCGATTGACGCCCGCCCCAAACGGGTAATTTCGCTGTGAATCGTCAGCAGGTCATCAAGCCGTGCTGGCCTGATGTACCTGGAGTCGAGCTGCTTCACAACGAAAATCCGCCGTTCACGTTTGGCCAGACCCGACTGGTCAACGCCCAAATCTCGCAACCACTCGGTGCGGCCTCGTTCGAAGAACTTGAGATAATTGGCGTAAAAGACGACACCACCAGCATCGGTGTCTTCGTAGTAAACGCGAACGGCTAACGTTGAGTGCACGTTGTTTGAATCAAGGGGTTGGGGTGCGCGATTTTAACTGTTCCAGAACGTAGGCCGAGACGTCTTCAACCTTTATTTTTTCAGCTTCAGTTTGGCGGCGGTCCTGGAACTCGATAATGCCTTCTTTCAGGCCGCGATCGCCAATGGTAAGACGCAACGGAACACCAATAAGTTCCCATTCTGCAAACATCACACCCGGACGAATGTCGCGGTCATCGATAATGACGTCAACGCCCTGTGAAAGCAAGTCTTGATACACTTGTTCAGCGGTGTTGCGAACCGTTTCACTTTTGGTCCACCCCATGGGGCAAATGACAATCTGGAAGGGGGCGATGCCCACCGGCCAGATGATTCCTCGCTCGTCATGGTTTTGTTCGATGGCGGCTGCGGCGATGCGGCTGACGCCAATGCCATAACAACCCATCTGCATAATGGCCGGTTTGCCGTCGGTTTCCAGGAAGGTGGCGTTCAGGGCCTTGGAATATTTGTCGCCCAGGAAAAAGACGTGGCCAACCTCAATGCCGCGTTGTATCGCCAACGTGCCGCCATTCGGGTCGGGGTCGCCAGCGACAACGTTGCGAAGGTCTGCAACCTGGGCTTCAGGCAGGTCTCGTCCCCAGTTCACGCCATCAAGATGGAATCCATCTTCGTTGGCACCGCAAATGAAATCATGCATATTGGCAACGGTGGTGTCGGCAATGACGGTGACATCACTGCTGGTGCCGACAGGGCCCAGATACCCGGGCGAGCAACCAAACGCTGTGCGGATTTCGTCGTCAGTGGCGAAGCGGTAGCCCAGGTCCAGGCCAGGCAGTTTGCCTGTCTTGACTTCATTCAGCTCGTGGTCTGCACGGATCAGCAAGACGAAAATTCGGGCAGGCTTGCCTTCAGCGGGTTCGGTAGCCAGCACAATCGACTTGACGGCATCGGTTAACGGGCGACCCATCAGGGCCACCACGTCTTCGCATTTGGTCATGTCTGGTGTAGCAACCTTTGTCATTGTCTTTGATGCGGGCGACCGGCTTGCGATCAGGCAGGGTGCCTCGGCCAGTTCGATATTGGCCGCGTATTGCGAGTCCGGGTTGTACACGATCAGGTCTTCACCGGTGTTCGCAATAACCTGGAACTCATGGCTACGAGATCCTCCAATAGACCCTGTGTCTGCGGCCACCGCCCGGAAAACCAGACCCAGCCGGTTGAAAATTTTCATGTATGCATCGTACATGTTGTCGTAGCTGGCTTGTGCGCCCGCCTCGTCGCGATCGAAAGAGTAGGCGTCTTTCATGGTGAATTCGCGCCCGCGCATCAGGCCAAAGCGCGGGCGGCGCTCATCCCGGAATTTAGTCTGGATGTGGTAGAAGTTCACCGGCAACTGGCGCCAGCTCTGGATCTCGTTGCGGGCGATGTCGGTCACCACTTCTTCAGATGTCGGCTGCAGCACGAAATCACGCTGGTGGCGGTCTTTGATGCGCAACAGTTCAGGGCCATATTCCGACAGGCGCCCTGATTCATCCCAAAGTTCGGCCGGCTGTACCATCGGCATCAGCAACTCAACGGCGCCGGCGCGATCCATTTCCTCGCGAATGATGGCTTCAATTTTCTTCAGAACCCGAAGGCCCAGAGGCATGTAGGTGTAAATTCCGCCCGCCAGTTTGCGGATCATGCCGGCCCGCGTCATCAATTGATGACTGATGACTTCGGCTTCGGCGGGGGCTTCTTTAAGGGTGTTGAGGTGGTACTTGGATGCGCGCATGGTGAGGATCTCTGCAGATACGTATAATCGGAGTAATTGTATTAAATTCGTTATTGAGGTGGCCTATGTTAGACCGTGAAGGCTACCGTCCTAATGTCGGCATTATCCTCGTTAATCAAAAGAACGAGGTATTTTGGGGTAAACGCATTCGCGAGCATTCCTGGCAGTTTCCGCAGGGTGGTATCAAATACGGTGAAAGCCCGGTACAGGCCATGTACCGCGAGCTTCGTGAAGAAGTTGGTTTGTTACCAGAGCATGTCCGCATATTGGGGCGCACACGTAATTGGTTACGTTACAACGTGCCGAATGAATTCATTCGGCGCGATTCAAGGGGGGTGTACAAAGGGCAAAAGCAAATCTGGTTTCTGTTGCGTTTGGTCGGGCGCGACTCTGACGTTTGTCTTCGGGCAACGCGTCACCCCGAATTCGATGCCTGGCGCTGGAGCCATTACTGGGTTCCCCTTGATGCCGTCATCGAATTCAAAAGAGACGTCTATACCCAGGCACTGAATGAACTGGCGGGTATTTTGTTTCGTCGAGGTGCTGATCGTCGTTTTTTGCGCCAGCGCCACGGGGTGGCTCGTACGCCATGCTCGCTGCCTTCGTCAGGAAATGACACTGAAAACCTTGACAGGGCTGCTGACGGTATTGAGCGCATCAGCAGTACCAAAGCCCAGACTATGGCTTGACGGGCGGCTTAGCGGCGCTGGATGCGGGCGATAAGGCTCGATGTATCCCAGCGCCCGCCACCCATTTTTTGTACTTCGCCATAGAACTGGTCGATAAGCGCTGTGGCGGGCAGGTTGGCCCCGTTGCGTCGGGCTTCATCCAGTACCAGGCCCAGGTCTTTACGCATCCAGTCAACAGCAAAGCCGAAATCAAACTCGCCTTTATTCATCGTGTGCCCTCGATGTTCCATTTGCCAGCTCTGGGCGGCACCCTTGCTGATAACTGACAGCACTTTTTCAATATCAAGACCGGCCGTTTGCCCAAAGGCGATGGCCTCGGCAAGTCCTTGAAGCACGCCAGCCACACAAATCTGGTTCACCATCTTGCACAGTTGCCCGGCGCCGTGGTCACCCATGTGGGTAATGGCCCGTGCATATGCGGTCATGACTGGTTCGGCAGCAACAAAATCGGGGCGAGCGCCGCCGCACATGATTGTTAGTGCGCCATTGATTGCGCCGGCCTCGCCACCCGATACCGGCGCATCAATGAAAGCCAGCCCCTGGCGGGTGGCATGGGCAGACAGCTCGCGTGCAACTTCAGCCGATGTCGTTGTGTGATCAACAAAAACAGAGCCTTCAGGCATCCCGGCGAATGCCCCGTTATCACCCAGCACGACACTACGTAAATCGTCATCGTTACCGACACAGCTGAACACAAGCCGGGCCCCCTGAGCCGCCGCTTTTGGTGTTTTGGCGTGCTGTGCCCCAAACTCGCTGACCCAGCGTGATGCCTTCTCCGGGGTCCGGTTATATACCGTAACGTCATGGCCTGCCCGCGCCAGATGGCCGGCCATGGGGTAGCCCATGACGCCTAGCCCGATGAAGGCCACCTTTTGATGTGGGACGTTTTCGTATGAGCGAACGGTAATCGCGGCAGACATGCTGGCTCCTTCCTGTATTTGTAATGATGGCGGGTCAATATAGGTTATTCTAGCGATTCCATTGAACCCTGTTACGGGCCCTTCCCTTCGATAAGGCCCGTGGTTTATCATATTGCCATGTTGCAAGACCTAGAATTTTTAGAAGCCCGCGTGGGCAAGCTTGTCGAGCTGGCTCGTCAGCTCCAGTCCCGGCACGATGTGCTCGCCCAGCGCGTTGCCGTTGTCGAACAAGAGCGCGATGCCTTGCTCGAGCAACTTGTTCAACAAGAATCCGAATACAAAGATGTCGCCGCCCAGGCCAACAGGCACAGGGCAGAAATGGATGCCCTGCGCGCGCACTCCGAGTCTGCCTTGCAGCAGTTGCGACAGCAGTCCGAACAAACCGAGACGCGTCTGCGTGCGGCTGCGGCTACTGAAGTGGCCAGCCTCAAAGAGCAACTCGAACGTCAGCAGGCCGAACAAGAGGCGGTGCGTCAGCGGTTGCACGCCAGTCAGTCCGAGTCTTCTCGTCTTCGTCAGGTCGCCGAAGCTGCGCGTGAGCGTATCGACGCGGTTCTCATTCGTTTGCCGGGTGCCCCCCAGGAGTAATCAGCCATGGAACGTGTCGATGTTTCTATTTTGGGTCGCGATTACTCGATGGCCTGCGAACCTTCAGAAAAAGAAGCGCTGCTGTCCGCGGTGCGGCTTGTAGACCAGCGAATGCTTGGCATCAAAGGCTCTGGTAAAATCTCTGGTAATGAACGTATTGCAGTAATGGCGGCTATTCAAATTGCTGCCGAATTTCTGGCCATGCGTTCTCCAGATGGCCCGTTGGGGCAGGTGGCCGTTGGCGAGTTCAAACAACGCCTCGAAAGCATGCATCGCCAGCTTGATCTCGTTTTGCCAGAAACCGCCGCAACTGGCAGTTTGTTGTAAAGAATTCGGGTCTGGCCAAAAGCGTACATCCATGTGCGTTTGCGGTTCGGGCCCAACCCGTTGTCCCTGCAGTGTTCGTGACTTGACCTTACATTTCTTGAACCAATGCTTATGGCATTAGGTTGCCCGATTGACACGCCGGAGTGAACGCCTTAACTGACGATCCCGAAGCTTGACTGAAAGCGACCACCTTGAACCCTCGGTTCCAGGATGCCGGTCTTGACGGCACAGGCGGGGCATTTATCTCGCAGGCCCGCCTTATGGCGGGCCTTTTTTCTGGAGCACGTTATGCAGCCCTTTTTTTTCAAGTACCGGCGCAACCTGGTTGCCGCCGTTGTTGTTGGCGTATCGGGTATGTTCGGTGCAGCGCCTGCGGTGGTGCAGGGGCAGTCATCAGTAACAGAAACAGTGCCATCGCAGCAAGGGCTTTTGCCTGTGGCCACGTTATCTGCTTCTGCGACGACCCAGGTCGACCAAGATACCGTAAGAATTACGTTAAGTACGCAGGTTGATGACAGCCGTCGCGAAAAAGTCAGTGCAGGTCTCGACAGTGTGCTTGCCAGTGTTCTGAAGCAAGCCCCTGCAGAAAGTCGTGTAAAGGTGTCATCTGGTAATTACCGGGTTTGGCCCGTACACGGTGAAAACGGCAAGATCAAAGGCTGGCAGGGCCGTGCCGATGTCCTGATTGAATCCTCCGATTTCAACGCGGCCTCTGCAGTGGCTGGGCAGTTTTCCGATCGCATGTCCATCAGCAACCTGTATTTTTTTGTTTCGACTGCTGCGCGCAACGAGGCTGAAGCGGTATTGCTTGATCAGGCGGCGAAATCCTTTACGCAGCGGGCGCAGTCAATGGCTGCTGCTTTTGGTTATCAGGGGTTTCGCATCAAAGATCTGGCTCTTGATGGCGGGGGCGCCGATTACTCCCCCATGCCGCGCATGATGGTTGCTGCTGCGGCACCCGAAAAGTCCGGCCCGGCACTCGAGGGCGGGACAGAGAACGTTACGGTTTCGGTAAGGGGGGCTGTGTACTTGCTGCCCGAAAGTAAATAAATAGTCCAAGGGCGATCATGGGCAGCGAAAGCAGCTGGCCCATGGTCAGCGAGCCCAGAACCGTACCCAGAAATGCGTCGGGTTCCCGGGTGTACTCAACCAGAAAGCGGAAAATTCCGTAGCCCATTAAAAATACGGCGCTGGTCTGGCCGGTTGCTCGCGGTTTGCGGGCGAACCACCAGACCACAGCAAACAGAACGATACCCTCCAGCGCCATTTCGTACAGCTGGGATGGATGTCGGGCCAAGCCGTCTCCCAGCATCGGAAAAACCATCCCCCACGGCAAATCAGTCGGGCGACCCCACAGTTCTGCATTGATGAAGTTGCCCAGACGTCCGGCAGCAAGGCCCAGCGGAATCATCGGCGCAATAAAATCACCGAGCTCCAGCAAAGTGCGTTTTTTTTGATGTGCTAGCAGCAGCAAGACACAGATCACCCCGATCAGCCCACCGTGAAATGACATGCCACCTTGCCACAGGTAGAAGATTTCGATGGGGTTCTGCACGTATTCCAGGGGTTTGTAAAATAAGACGTATCCAAGACGTCCGCCTGCAATTACGCCGATCACACCGTAAAAGATAATGTCTTCAAGGTCGCGCAAGGTCAGGTCGGTTTTGCCATTGTTGATGCGCCAGCGGCCTGTCAGCCACACAAGTGTAAAGCCCGCAAGGTACATCAGGCCGTACCAGTGTATGGAAACGGGTCCGATTTGCAGGGCAACAGGGTCGAACTGAGGATGAACAAGCATGAAAAACCGCCTTTGATTCCGTGGTGTTTTTTATGAAACTGTTGGATGATACCGTTAACGCGTTGCGTTAACCATTTGGAAGTAATCGTTTTTTTGCAGGTTGAACATGTATTTTCGTATTGCCGCCATGTCCGTGTGTACAGGGCTGGTTGTATTTTCCCAGGGCGTCATGGCGCAAGCGATAGGTCTGGGCCTGGCTCAAGCCAACAATTGTGTCAGCTGTCATCGTGTCGACGAAACAGAAGGGCGAAAGCGCCTGGGGCCCGATTTCGAAGTCATCGCCAAACGCTACAACGGAGGGGCCGCTGCCATCCCCTACCTCGCTACACGAATCAGAAGTGGTTCCCGCGGCAGTTGGGGGGCCGTACCCATGCCGGCACAGTCGCATGTTTCAGCGGTCGATGCCGAATTACTGGCAGCGTGGGTTTTGTCGCTGGTCGGCGATCCTCAAACGGGTTTGGGCCCGACACTTTCAGAACAAGGTAGCCTTGAGTCAAACAATGATCATGCACGTCAATAAAGAGTCTTCAACAAGCGCAGTCACAGGTAATGGCAACACAGAGCAAGCCGTCTTGGGTGGTGGGTGCTTTTGGTGCACTGAATCAGTATTTCAGTCGTTAAACGGCGTGCTGGCAGTAGAGCCGGGGTATTCAGGCGGGCATGTTGATAACCCCACTTATGAAGCCGTCTGCGAAAAACAGACGGGCCACATTGAAGTGGTGCGTCTTTCCTTTGACCCAGGTGTCGTATCTTACGAAACCATTTTGCGTGTATTTTTCGCTACCCACGACCCAACGACGCCTGACCAGCAGGGTAATGACATCGGTCCTCAATACGCGTCTGTAATCTTTTGGCAATCCGATGCCCAGCGTCAGGTGGCCGAGCGCGTCATAACCGAAGTACAGCAGCAACTGGGCCAACCCGTGGTTAGCCGTTTATTGCCAGCGGAAAGGTTCTGGGTAGCCGAGGCCTATCATCATGACTATTACGCCAGAAACCCCTATCAGGGGTATTGCCAGTTTGTAATTGCGCCCAAGCTTGCAAAGCTGCGTAAATATTACGCAGACCTGCTGCGTAGGGGTTGATGCCACGTACAGGGGTCATGCAGCACCCTGAAGGTGTTGCATGACCTTTATTACACGGGCTCAGATGCTGTAAGTAACATGGGCAGTTCTTGCAGGTTTTTGGTCTTTTAGAACATGTTTTTTAGTAAAACTTATTTTAATCAGGTACATACGTTAATATTACCCATCGAAATGCTGCCCGCAATGGCACCCAACCCCAAATTATTTTCACTATTTATTAAAAATTTCCCGTTTTCGACTTGCATGGCGTAAAAAACTCGTGCTATAGTTCGGCCTCTTTGCAGCACAACACCTTCGG
>JBAYOZ010000011.1:0-18879 GCA_041677965.1 Pusillimonas sp. | reverse complement strand
CATGTCGCCATTGGCCACGTGGGCCACTTCATGGCCCAGTACCGCCGCGACCTCTTCTTCGGTCATGCTTTGCAGCAGGCCCGTTGATACGGCGACCAGTGCGTCATTCTTGAAGGCCCCGGTTGCAAAGGCGTTGGGCGGGCCATCGTATATGGCCACTTCGGGGTGACCGATACCGGCCCGGTCTGCCAACTGGTGAACAGTGTCAACCAGCCAGGCTTCGCGCGCATTGGCGGGTGCCTGGGGGTTGATGACCCGGGCTCCGGTACTTTGCTTGGCCATCCATTTGCTCATCAGCAGTGAAATGAACGACCCGGTAAAACCGACCAGCGCAGAAAAAATCAGCAACTGGGTCAGATCAAGACCTTGCGTAGTAAGGAAGCGGCCAACACCCAGCACGTTCATGGTGATGCTTAAAACAACCATGACCGCAATATTGGTCAGCAAGAACAAAAAAACGCGTTTCATGTAAGGATCATCCTGCAAGTAGGGGGAATCGTTTCAGACTGGGTAAATGGGGGCCGGTTCCCGAAATTAAAGGGAGCAGGCGCAAAATCCCGGCAGAGCGCAAGCGCTTGACGGGCATCGGTCAATACCAGCAGAGCCCGGCGCTGCAGGCAGGGCTGTGAGCTGGCATTGTAAATACTGACATTTTGCTGAAAAATAAAATATTCCAAGCGGCAGTATAGTATCGCCTTTGATGTTTTATCGGAACTATACCGCGCCATTATGCAGTCGTTGTGGATGATTCTTGCATGCGCCATGTTTGCCATCATGGGCGCGTGCATTAAACTGGCCGCCAGCTTTGGCGTGCCGCTGGCGCAAATAATCCTGTTTCGCGGTGTTCCGTCGGTGCTGTTACTGCTGGGCTGGGCCATTTTCACCCATCGTCGCATTATCCCTGAACACCCGAAAAAGCATCTCTGGCGCAATGTGTCGGGTGTTGCCTCCATGTGGCTGGGGTTTTACGCGCTTTCAAATTTGCCGCTGCCAACGGCGATCAGTCTCAATTACACCTCGCCCTTGTTCATCACCGGCTACATGCTGCTGTGGGGCGGGGCACGCGGTGATTATGTGCGCGCGTTGGCGGTGGGCCTGGGCTTTGTCGGTGTGCTGGGTATTCTGCGGCCCAGCCTGGGCGAAGACCAGTTTGTCGGCGCGCTGGCCGGTCTTGGGGCCGGCATGCTGGGCGCCATCGCCATGATGCAGGTTCGCCAGCTTGGACAGTCGGGCGAGTCCGAATGGCGTACCGTACTTGTTTTTTCGCTGTGTGTCTGTGTCTCCAGCCTGGGCGTCCTTTGGGTTGACGGCTGGCATGCCCTGTCGTGGCAGGCCTGGCTGGCAGCGGCCGGTCTGGGCTTGTCGGGTCTGGTCGGGCAGTTGGCCATGACTCGCGCATTTGGTGCGGGCAAGGCGTTGCTTACGGCGGCCCTTCAGTACACAACCATCGTTTTTGCCACCATTCTTGGGGTGGTGTTCTGGGACGAGGTCCCTGATGTGCTGGCCTGGCTTGGCATGGCGCTGGTGATTGCCGCAGGCTTGTTGTCAACCTGGCGCACGTATACCGAAAGCCGGCGCAGTCGTGCCACAGCCAAGGCGTGATACGGAGAATGGATATGTACCGATTATTGATCGACCCGGCAACGCTCGATACGCTGTTGCGTGACAGTGCCTGTGTTGTTTTTGATGTGCGCCACGATTTGCTGGACCATAACGCCGGGTTCAACGCCTGGTGTAACGAGCACGTGCCGGGCGCTGTTTTTCTGGATCACGAACGTGATCTTTGTGCGCCCAAAACCGGCACCAACGGCCGGCATCCGTTGCCTGCCCTGGACGATTTCGCAGCCCTGATGACCATGCACGGTGTTGCGCCTGGTGTGCAAGTGGTCATTTACGATGGCGGGCCAGGGGCGTTTGCAGCGCATCTGTGGTGGATGTTGCGCTGGATGGGGCACGAGGCCGTTGCGGTTCTTGATGGTGGCTGGGCGGCCTGGAAGGCTTCGGGGCTGCCTGTGGTCTCGGCACAGCCTGATGCGGGTGTGACACCCGCTGCAGGTGGGGGGCAGAAGACATTTGTGCGCCCAGACGACTGCATCGCACCGGCGCCAGCCAATGACGTTGCGGGTTCGCTTGCGGGTCGTTTGCCTGCCATGCCGGTTGTGAATGCCGCCCAGGTGCTGGCCAATATTGCCCAACCAGGTTTTGTCGTGGTTGACGCACGGGCCGAAAACCGTTTTCGAGGTGAAGTTGAACCCATGGACCCGGTGGCCGGGCATATTCCTGGCGCATTGAATCGCCCGAATGCACTGAACTGCCAGCCCGATGGCCGTTTTCTTCCGGCCGTGCAATTACGTGACGCGTTTGAGGCCTTGCTGGGTGAAACACGCCCGCAGCAGGTGGTACACCAGTGCGGTTCAGGTATTACGGCGTGCCACAATTTGTTCGCTATGGAACTGGCCGGCCTGTCGGGCTCGGCCTTGTATCCCGGGTCGTGGAGCGAGTGGTGCGCCGACCCTGCACGCCCGGTGGCAACGGGCGCGTAGGGTTTCGGTGTCAGCCGGTGTGGTCCATCAGGCGACGGTACCAGGCATGAAAATGCATCATGCCGTCTTCCATGGGTGACTGATACGGGCCGGCTTCGTTGGTGCCACGCATCATCAGGGCCTTGCGTCCGGCATCCATGCGCTCTGCAATTTCGTCGTCTTCAATTGCGGTTTCCATGTAGGCGGCACGCTGGGCCTGGACGAAATCGCGTTCAAAGGCTGCAATTTCCTCGGGGTAGTAAAACTCGACGATATTGACAGTTTTTTGCGGGCTGACCGGGTGCAGGGTGGACAGCACCACCACATGCGGGTACAGCTCGATCATGTGGGTGGGGAAGTAGGTGACCCAAACGGCGCCAAAGTCGGGGGTTTCGCCCTGGCGGAATTGCAGCAGCTGGTCGTGCCAGCGTTTGTAGGTGTCGGAACCTGGTTGAGCCAGGGCATTATGTACCCCCACCCGTTGCAGGCTGTACCAGTCAGCAAATTCCCAGGTCAGGTCATCGCAGGTCACAAAACGCCCCAGGCCCGGGTGAAACGGCCCCACATGATAGTCTTCAAGGTAGACTTCAATGAAGGTTTTCCAGTTGTAATTGCAGTGGTGCACTTCAACGTGGTCAAGCACGTAGTCGCCAAAGTCGAACTCGGGCCGGCTGAACAGCGGTGCCATATCGTGTGACGGGTCGCGCGGGCCTTCGAACAGCAACCCATGGCAGTTTTTAAGCGTGAATTTTTGCAAATTCATGCAGGGGGTTTCTGGAAACTGTGGTGCGCCCAGCAGCTCGCCATTTTTGCTGTAGGTCCAGCGATGGATCGGGCAAACGATATTGCCGCCGGTATCGCGCAGGTTACCGCGCTGTGTATCAGGCCCGGCCGGGTCGAGTGCATCGAAGCCCAGCATGATGGCTTGCCGGTGGCGACACACATTGGAAATCAGTTCAACCCCGTTCGGGTTGCGAACCAGGGCCCGCCCGGCGTTTTCGTGCGCCAGCGTGTACCAGTCACCCGTTTCGGGAACCAGTTTCTCGTGCCCGACGTAAAGGGCAGAATTGTTGAAAATACGGGCTTTTTCGCGAGCGAAGATCGTGTCGTCGAAATAACTTTCGACCGAAAGCTGCGATTGTGCCAGCGCGAAGTGCGCTTCCCGACCAATGTCGGTCATGATTTGTCCCCCGCGTGGTTACTTACCAGCCGGTGAAAGGTTGGGCTGGTGCGAAGAAAAAACGGACTGGCCGATGAAAAGTAATCGCGCATTGTACCTGAAACTTTTACTTTAAAAACAAGACCTACGGCGATGTCAGCGTTGTTTGACCCGGCATCTCGTACAATCGCAGTAATTCACATTCAGGAAATTGTCATGGCCGAATATTCAGCCTCCCGATCAGGGTCTGCACAGCCGCACGAGTCTGCGGCGCTGCCCCAGGACTTTGAAACAGCCCTTGCCCAGCTCGAAGCGCTGGTTGCCCGGATGGAAAGCGGTGAGCTGCCGCTGGAACAGTCGTTGGCAGCCTACGAGCGCGGTGTCGAGCTCTCCCGAATTTGCCAGCGTCTGCTTGATGCGGCCGACGAGCAGGTCAAGGTGTTGCAAGGCAATTTGCTCAAACCAATTGAAGACTTGGCTAACCACGAGGGGTAAACGGCATGTCGACCACAATCCAGCCGTTTCCCGATTGGTTGAAGAGCACCGCGGCACATGTTGAAACCATACTCGACGAGTTCTTGCCCGAAGCAGACATTGAGCCTGTGCGTTTGCACGAGGCCATGCGTTATTCGGTGCTTGGCGGGGGCAAACGGGTGCGTGCTGCGCTGGTTTATGCGGCCGGTGAGGCCTCGGCCGGGGCCGGGCAGTCGCTGTCATCCGCGCAGGCCAAAGCGCTCGATCACGCCAGCGCAGCCGTTGAACTGATTCACGCTTATTCGCTCGTGCACGACGACTTGCCGTGTATGGACAATGATGATTTGCGTCGTGGTCGTCCCACGACACACCGGCAGTTTGACGAGGCAACAGCCATGCTGGCTGGTGATGCCTTGCAACCGTTGGCCTTCGAGCTGCTGGCTCAAACGCCTGTTGCGCCGGCACTGGTCATTCAGGCTGTCGAATTGCTGGCGCGGTCCGCGGGTAGCCTGGGCATGGCCGGCGGCCAGGCAATCGATTGCCTGGCTGTGGGTCAGGCCCTTAGTCAGGCTGAGCTTCAGGTCATGCACAGCATGAAAACCGGCGCAATGCTGCAGGCCAGTGTGCTGCTGGGTGGCATTGTTGTTGGTGCGGGCTCGGCAACCCGTGAAGGGCTTGAGCGCTATGCCAGCGCGATGGGGCTTGCCTTTCAGGTGGCCGACGATATTCTTGACGTGACTGCCGACACGGCGGTGCTGGGCAAGACCGCGGGCAAAGATCTCCAGAACAACAAGCCAACCTATGTGTCATTGCTGGGCGTCGATGGCGCGCGCGGGCTGCTGGAGTCTTTGCGCAAAGAGGCGCATTCGGCGTTGCTGCCTCTGGGCCCGGCCGGCCACCGGCTGGGTGAGCTTGCCGATTACATTGTGGGTCGTGATCACTGATGGTGCTTTTGGTGCCTGGCTACTCAACTAAAATAGGCCTCAGTGGCGCTTTGCGCCGACAGGTTCAATGTGTATGACTACTCCCTCTCTAGAACAGATCAATTCGCCCGACGACTTGCGCGCCCTTGATGCACGATCGCTCGGATATGTCGCCGATCAGTTGCGTTCGTTCATTCTGAATGCTGTATCTCGCACCGGGGGGCATTTGTCTTCCAATCTGGGTACGGTCGAACTTGCAGTTGCGCTGCATTATGTTTTCAATACACCCGATGATCGCATTGTCTGGGACGTCGGCCATCAGTCGTACCCGCACAAGATTCTTACCGGACGCCGAGACGCAATGGCGCATTTGCGCCAGTTCGGTGGTATTTCGGGTTTTCCGAAACGATCCGAATCCGTTTATGACGCGTTTGGTACCGCCCATTCGTCAACGTCGATTTCGGCTGTGCTGGGTATGGCAGTGGCGTCACGCAATCTGGGGCATGCCAAACGTCAGCATATTGCGGTTATCGGCGACGGCGCCATGACCGCTGGCATGGCTTTCGAGGCGTTGAACAATGCGGGGGTCACCCCCGGGGTTAACGTACTGGTCATCCTGAACGACAATGACATGTCGATTTCTCCACCGGTGGGTGCGCTGAACCACTATTTTGCACGGCTCATGTCAGGCAGGTTTTACGCTGCTGCCAAGAATATGGGCAAGGCGGTACTGCAGCACATGCCGCCGGTTCTCGAGCTGGCGCGGCGGGTCGAAGGTCACGCCAAAGGGCTGGTGTCACCGGCCACACTGTTCGAAGAGCTTGGCTTTAACTACGTTGGCCCTATCGATGGTCACGACCTTGATGCGCTGGTCCCTACGTTGCAAAACCTGCGCCAGCTGGGTGGCCTGCAGTTCCTGCATGTCGTGACAAAAAAAGGGCAGGGCTACAAGCTGGCTGAAGCCGACCCTGTGCTTTATCACGGGCCCGGAAAGTTTGATCCGTCTGTTGGCATACAAAAGTCCACCGCACCGGCGCGCCAGACGTTTACCCAGGTGTTTGGTCAGTGGCTGTGCGACATGGCCCGGCACGATGATCGGCTGGTCGCGGTTACCCCCGCCATGCGCGAGGGCAGCGGTATGCTTGAGTTTCATCGCCAGTTCCCCGAGCGCTACTTTGATGTGGGTATTGCCGAACAGCATGCCGTTACGTTTGCAGGCGGTATGGCCTGCGAGGGGCTCAAACCCGTCGTGGCAATTTATTCCACCTTCTTGCAACGAGGTTACGACCAACTGATTCACGATGTGGCCTTGCAAGACCTTGATGTCACCTTCGCGCTTGATCGTGCCGGTCTGGTGGGGGCCGATGGCGCCACCCATGCCGGTAATTACGACATTGCGTTTTTGCGCTGCATTCCCAACATGGTCATTGCAACGCCATCTGACGAAAATGAAACGCGGCTTTTGCTCAGTGCCTGTTACCACTACAACGGTCCTGCCTCGGTGCGTTATCCGCGCGGCGCAGGGTGTGGCGCTGAAGTCACGTCGTCTCTGGATACTGTTGAAATCGGCAAGGGCCGTGTTTTGCGCCAGGGCAAGCGTATTGCCATACTGGGGTTCGGTACGCTGGTGCCTGCTGCCCTTGAGGCAGCCGGCGAACTTGACGCCACGGTGGCGGACATGCGGTTTGTCAAGCCGCTTGACCACGATCTTGTCAACCAGATCGTGGCCAGCCACGATGCCATCGTTACGCTTGAAGAGGGTGCCATCATGGGGGGAGCCGGCAGTGCTGTGCTTGAATACATTGCCAGTCAGGGGGGGCAAACGCCTGTCTTGCAGTTGGGCTTGCCAGATGAATTCATAGATCACGGCGATCAGGCCAGGTTGTTGCAGCAGCAGGGTCTGGACGCCCGTGGTATTGCTGATTCGATTAGACAACGTTTTTTGTTGCCCTAGTTTGTCCAGGACAAAATCGTGTCATTGGGCTGTCCCGTAAAAACCTGTCTAATCCAGGGGTTATGCTCGACATCGTTTCGGCGTCAGGGTAACGTAGAGCCATTATCGTTTATTGTCCCGGCGTCGTCCGGTTTTACACAGGTCAAATCATGAACTCCATCACTGATTCTGCTGCCGTCATGCCCGATGTTCAAAGTTCGGCCGACACCCGCCGGATGCCGATCCAGCGTGTCGGGGTTCGGGGTGTTCGTCACCCCATGCTGGTCAGCTCGACCGGCGGGCAGTCCATGCCCACCGTGGCCGACTGGGAACTTACCGTTGCGTTGCCTGCCCACGAAAAGGGTACGCACATGTCGCGTTTTGTGGCATTGCTCGAGCAATACCGTACAACACCCATGACGCCGGCGCTGTTTTGCGAAATGGCCCAGAACATGTTGCCGCTTTTGAACGCTGAAAAAGGCGACATCCGGGCCCGGTTTCCGTACTTCATCGAAAAGGTTGCCCCTGTATCGCAGGTATCCAGCCTCATGGACTACGAAGTTTCATGGAAAGCCACAGCCACTGCCGATGATGTCTTGTTTGAACTGACTGTTCTTGTGCCTGTGACCAGCTTGTGTCCGTGCTCCAAGGCTATCTCGCAGTACGGTGCGCACAACCAGCGTTCACACGTCACCGTCGAGGCTGTGTTTGATAACGTCGATGCCATCGATGTCAATGCACTGATTCAGGGCGTCGAGCAACAGGCATCGTGTGAACTTTGGGGGTTGCTCAAGCGTGGCGACGAAAAGTTTGTTACCGAGCGCGCCTACGAAAACCCCAAGTTTGTTGAAGATCTGGTTCGCGATGTGGCCGTGCAATTACAAGCCATAAACGGGCTGCAGCGTTTCCGTGTCGAAGCTGAAAACTTTGAGTCCATTCACAACCATTCGGCCTATGCTGTGGTTGAAGGGTGACTTTTCAGCGGTACGTTTTGCCAACGGGCAGGCCTTTGGGTCTGCCCGTCTTGTTTTAAGCGTTTTGCTGCCATGTGCCTGAACTGAAAGCCATTTCAGTCAGGTGCGTGGCCCGGTGATGCTGGTGGCAATTGTTGCCCGGCAAAACAGCTTCGTGCTATTATTAGCGGTTTCTTGCTCGATGGGCAGGGGTGCTTTTCGCACTTTGCCTGCGGGCTGACCCTTTTGCAGCTTATCGCAGGCTGCAAAAGCTATCCACAAGGAGTTCTACCTATGCGTCACTACGAAGTAGTGTTTATTGTGCACCCCGATCAAAGCGAGCAAGTGCCCGCCATGATCGAGCGCTATCAAGCCCTGGTTACCGGTAACAAGGGCACAATGCACCGTCTTGAAGACTGGGGCCGTCGCCAGCTGGCTTACCCGATCCAGAAACTGGTCAAGGCACACTATGTGTGCATGAACATCGAGTGCGATCAAACCACACTCGACGAGCTCGAGCACTCGTTCCGCTACAACGACGCCGTCTTGCGTCACCTGGTTGTCAAAACCAAGAAAGCTGAAACTGCACCTTCCATCATGATGAAGTCTGTCGAACGCGAAGAAGCACGCAAGTCCAGCAACGACGCACCGGCCAGCGCCGAGTAAAGCCGCGTCATCCACAGGCAGCGTGTTGAACCAGTTTCGCACTACCGCCAGTGTGCTTGAAATCAAGCCGCTGCGTTATACCCCGGCAGGGGTTCCGGTCACTGAACTGGTTCTGGGTCACGAATCTGAAGTCATGGAAGCCGGTGCAATGCGCCGTGTGCAATTTTCCATCGCTGCGGTTGCCATGGGTGATATTGGTCTGCTAATGGCGCAAACCCCGTTGGGGGCTTTGCTTAACATCGAAGGTTTTCTCGCTCCGGTTCGAAAAGGGGCAAGCAAGCTGGTGTTGCACATACAGCAGGCATCGCGTTTTTACGCCGACGACGGTCCTGTTACCGTATAGCCGCGTTGTAGTTTCAGTTCTCGCACGGGCATTTGGCCCGATGCATACTTAATACCGATTGGGCCACAGGCTCAAGCACACAAGAGGCACATTATGGCTTTCTTCAAAAAAGGCAAAGAAAAACGTAAGTTCAACCAGCAGAACCCGCTGTTCAAGCGTCGCAAGTTCTGCCGCTTCACCGCTGCCGGTGTCGAGCAAGTTGACTACAAAGATCTCGATACCCTGCGCGATTTCATCCAGGAAAACGGCAAGATCATTCCTGCCCGCCTCACTGGCACCAAGGCGCACTACCAGCGTCAGCTCGACACAGCCGTCAAGCGTGCCCGTTTTCTGGCGTTGTTGCCTTACACCGACAACCACAAATAATCCGAGGTTAAAGTCATGCAAGTTATTCTGCTCGAAAAAGTCAGCAATCTGGGTAACCTCGGTGACGTCGTCCGTGTTCGCGACGGCTTCGCTCGTAACTACCTGATTCCCCAAAAAATCGCCCGTCGCGCCACTGAAGCTGCCCTGAAAGAATTCGAAGCACGTCGTGCCGAACTCGAAAAGCAGCAGGCCGAGCGCCTGGCAGCGGCGCAGGCCACTGGCGAGAAACTGGCTGGTTACCAGCTCAAGATGTCCCAGAAAGCGGGTGTGGACGGCCGTTTGTTCGGTTCAGTCACCACCATGGACATTGCTGCCGCACTGCAAGACGGTGGTTTCCAGGTCGTCAAGTCGCAGGTTCGCCTTCCCGACGGTGCTATCAAGGCCGTGGGCGAGTTCCCTGCCCAGGTTGCACTGCACGCTGACGTCGTGGTTGAAATCACTGTCAACGTACAAGGCGAAATGGTCTAACTTCGGTTAAAGAGCATTGCGTCAGCCATGGTACATTTCACTCCAATGTGAAGTACCAGGCCCCCCTTAAAGCCGGTGCAAGCCGGCTTTTTCTATTTTGTTTCATTCTGGATTGCCTTCGTGGAAAACGTAAAACCAACCGGTGACAAGCAGCTGGATTATTTGCGGGTTCCCCCGCACTCAATCGAGGCCGAACAGTCGGTGCTGGGTGGCTTGCTGCTCGACAACGCTGCTTTTGATCGCATTACCGATGTGGTCGGCGAAGATGATTTTTACCGTTTCGATCACAAAATCATCTGGCAGCACATTACGCGCCTGATCAGTCTGGCACGTCCGGCCGACGTTGTTACAGTGTACGAATCGCTGGCCAGTGCAGGCAAGGGGGAAGAGGTCGGTGGGTTGGCCTATCTCAATGCCTTGGCGCACAACACGCCATCGGCCGCCAACATCCGGCGTTATGCCGAGATCGTGCGTGAACGTTCCATGCTGCGCAAGCTGGTGTCAGTGGCTGATGAAATTGCCGCAGCGGCCTTTAATCCGCAAGGCAAGGAAGCCCGTCAGTTGCTTGATGAGGCTGAATCCAGGGTGTTCCAGATTGCCCAGGAAGGTGCGCGCGGTGCCACCGGTTTTCAGGAAATCCAGCCCTTGCTGACCCAGGTGGTCGAACGCATTGACGAGCTGTATCACCGCGAGGGGGGTTCGGATATTACCGGGGTGCCAACCGGTTTCAATGACCTTGATCGCATGACGTCAGGGTTGCAGCCGGGTGACCTGATCATCGTGGCAGGGCGACCCTCGATGGGTAAAACGTCGTTTTCCATGAACATCGGTGAGCATGTTGCCATTGAGCAGGGCTTGCCCGTGGCGGTTTTTTCCATGGAAATGGGGGCGGTACAGCTGGCCATGCGTATGGTGGGTTCGGTGGGCATGCTTGATCAGCATCGCATGCGTACCGGCAAACTTACCGCTGAAGACTGGCCACGCCTGACGCATGCTGTCCAGCAGGTGCAGGAAGCCCAGATTTACATTGATGAAACCCCGGCGCTCAGTTCAATGGAGGTGCGGGCCCGTGCGCGGCGCCTGGCACGCCAGTGCGGGCAACTGGGGTTGATTATCATCGACTATATGCAGCTGATGTCGGCCAACTCGGCCGGTGAAAACCGGGCGACTGAAATTTCGGAAATCAGCCGATCGCTGAAAGGTCTTGCCAAAGAGCTGAACTGCCCGCTGATTGCCTTGTCGCAGTTGAACCGAAGCCTTGAGCAACGCCCCAACAAGCGCCCCGTCATGAGTGACCTGCGCGAGTCAGGTGCCATCGAACAGGACGCTGATTTGATCTTGTTCATTTATCGGGATGAAGTGTATAACCCCGATTCGCCCGACAAGGGCACGGCCGAAATCATTATCGGCAAACAGCGTAACGGGCCAATCGGTTCTGTGCGCCTGACTTTCCAGGGGGCCAGTACACGCTTCCTTAACTTTACATCGGGGCTGCAATAGCACTAAAGGGTCCACCTGTTTTGAACGGTGACGCGGTCAGGCCGCTTGTCGTGGGTTGCCCGTTGTAGACGGTGGCGGGAACCCGAGGGCAATCAACCGGGCACTGACCCCGACATGGCCAGTGCCATATTGAACGCAGCCTTCAGCGAACCGGCGTCGGCAATGCCCTTGCCGGCAATGTCAAAGGCCGTGCCATGGTCAACACTGGTGCGAATGAAGGGCAGGCCAACCGTCACGTTCACCCCCTCGTCAACACCCAGGTACTTGACCGGAATCAGCCCCTGGTCATGGTATTGGGCCACCACAATGTCGAACTCACCCTTGCGGGCACGCATGAAAATGGTGTCGCCCGGCCACGGGCCAGAAACGTTGATGCCTTCGGCGCGTGCCAGCGCGATGGCCGGTTCGATGATATTGCTTTCTTCGTGGCCGAACTTGCCGTGTTCGCCGGCGTGGGGGTTTAGCCCGGCAATGGCCACCCGGGGGGTGGCAATGCCGGCATGGCGGCATGCCATGTGGGCCAGGCGTATGGTTTGCAGTTCTTTGTCGATGGTCAGGCTGTGGCTGACGCTGGCCAGCGGGATATGGATCGTGACCAGGATAACGCGCAGTTCCTGGTTCGCCAGCATCATTGCAAAATGGGCTGTGCCCGTACGGTCGGCCAGAATTTCGGTGTGCCCCGGGTAGTCAATACCGGCCAGCTGCATGGCCGCCTTGTTCAGGGGGGCGGTAACCACGGCACGCAGCTTGCCGGCCAGGGCGTCATCGGTGGCGTGGCAAACGTATTCGTAGGCCGCACGCCCCGCATGGGCATTGAGAACACCCGGTTGCAGGGTGTCGGGCAGGGCGGCGTGACGGTTGACAACAGCAACGGTTCCTTTGGGCAAGGGCCAGGCAATGTCGTCAATACCGGCGTAGCTGTTGATGGATAGCGTAGTGTTCAGGCCCAGGGCCCGGATAGCGCGATCGAGCACACCGGGGTCAGCGTAGACCACGACAGGCCAGTGCGGCCCTTCGGCCAGAAGGCGTGTAATGATTTCGGGTCCAATGCCTGCGGCATCACCCAGGGTGATGCCAACCGGCTTGATTGGCGAGGCCGCATGGGAATTAGCCATGGCGATTTACAGCGCTTCGCTGGCGTAGTCTGCCAGTCGAGAGCGTTCGCCACGCTGCAACGTAATATGCCCCGAGTGCGGCCACCCTTTGAAGCGGTCAACTACGTAGGTCAGCCCCGAGCTGCCTTCGGTAAGGTAAGGGGTGTCGATTTGCGCAATATTGCCCAAACAAACAATCTTGGTGCCGGGGCCGGCCCGGGTAACCAGTGTTTTCATTTGCTTGGGCGTCAGGTTCTGGGCCTCGTCGATGATCAGGTATTTGTTCAGGAACGTGCGGCCACGCATGAAGCTCATGGACTTGATCTTGATACGTGAACGGATCATTTCCATGGTGGCATTCTTGGTGCTGTCAGTACCGTTGGCTGCGGCATATCCGGGGCTGCCAGAACCCAGGTGCAGAACTTCCAGGTTGTCTTCCAGCGCTCCCATCCAGGGCAGCATTTTTTCTTCTTCGGTGCCCGGCAGGAACCCGATTTCATCGCCGACAGGCACGGTGGCCCGGGTGATGATGATTTCAGAGTAACGACGCGTTTCAAGGGTTTGCGTCAGGCCGGCCGCCAGCGCCAGCAGGGTTTTGCCGGTTCCGGCCTGCCCCAGCAGCGAAACGAAATCGCAGTCGGGGTTCATCAGCAGGTTCATGGCAAAGTTCTGTTCGCGGTTCTTGGCAGTGATGCCCCAGACATTGTTCTTGCCGTGGCTGTAGTCGCGCAGGGTAGCCAGTACGGCACTTTTGCCGGTAACTTCCTTGACCTGGGCGTACAGCGGCAATTCGCCTTCCAGGAATACGAACTCGTTGACAATCAGTTGCGCGCACAGCGGCCCCTTGATGCGGTAATACGTGGTGCCGCCTTGCTGCCATGACTCAACATCTTTGCCGTGCTGGTTCCAGAAGTTGTCAGGCAACGGCATGACGCCTTCGTAAAGCAGGTCGGAGTCATCAATGACATGGTCGTTGTAGTAGTCTTCGGCGCGCAGGCCCAGGGCCAGCGCCTTGAGGCGCATGTTGATGTCTTTGGAGACCATGACCACGTCGCGGTCGCCGTGCTGTTGCTGCAGTGCATGCACAACACCCAGAATGACATTGTCGGCCTTGCCGGCCGGCAGTGACATAGGCAGGTCGGACTGCAGGGCTGTGGTCTGGAAATGCAGCGCGCCGCGGGCCTCTTCGTTGCCCAGGGCGTCAAGGTGAAGGCTCTGTACCGAACCTTTGCCGGCCGCAACCAGGCCGTCAAGAAAGCGGCTGGCCTGACGGGCATTTCGAGCCACTTCCGACATGCCTTTTTTCTGGTGGTCAAGCTCTTCCAGAACAAGCATGGGAAGGAATACGTCGTGCTCTTCGAACTTGAACAGCGAGCTGGGATCATGCAGCAAGACGTTGGTATCAAGCACGAACAGCTTGCGTTTTTCGACGTCCAGGCGGGGCTTCTTTTTGCTGCGGGATTTTGGCGCTGCCGCAGGTTTTGTTGTGGCGGGCGTCGGGGTGGCGGCACGGGCATTTGTGGCTGCAACGGCCCCGGTACCGGCTTCGGCAACGGCCTCGGTAATCAGCTCGGCCCCTGCACCAGGGGCTTGAGCCGCTGCCGGCACGGACAGGCGTTGTGCGCCGCCATCGTCAGCAACGGTGACGGGTGTTGTACGGGTTTTGCGACGTGTTGTCTTGCGCGCCGTGGGTGGTGCCGGCGGGGCGGGCTGCTCGTCAGGCGATGCGCTGTAGGCATCAAGGGTTTTGTCAACGGTAACGAGGCTTCCCGGACGGGTCGGCAACTTGGGTAGCGGCATAAAGTAAAGGC
The DNA here is from genome assembly GCA_041677965.1 of Pusillimonas sp. Lineage (GTDB taxonomy): Bacteria > Pseudomonadota > Gammaproteobacteria > Burkholderiales > Burkholderiaceae_B > Neopusillimonas. The sequence goes on along the minus strand of JBAYOZ010000011.1, from coordinate 4,667 downwards.
TCCTGGGCGTGTGCTGGGTTACGGGGGCTTATCGAGCCGCTTCGGTGACGGTTTGCAGTACCTGGTCAACATGGCCGGGTACCTTGAGACCACGCCATTCGTGTGTGACAACGCCTTGCGGGTTAATCAGAAAGGTACTGCGCTCGATGCCCCTGACCTGTTTACCGTACATGTTTTTCAGTTTCATGACGCCGAACAGTGAGCACAAGGTTTCGTCGGGGTCGGATATCAGCGTGAACGGCAGTTCTTGCTTGCCAATAAAGTTCTGGTGCGATTTGATCGAATCGCGCGATACGCCAATAACCTGGCAACCTGCGGCCTTGAAGTCGTTGATGCGGTCACGAAAATTCTGTGCCTGGGTGGTGCACCCCGGAGTGCTGTCTTTCGGGTAAAAGTAAAGCACAGTCCATTGCCCCTGAAGGCTGGCGTTTGATACATTACCGGTGGTGCTCTGGGCTGTGAATTCAGGAACGGCTGTGCCGATGGATACTTCGCTCATGCTGACTCCAGTGGCAGCAGGGCGGCAACGACACGGCGCCCCTCTGCCATCAAAATGTTGTAAGTGCGGGCGGCAGCGTGCGTGCTCATGGCTTCAACACCGATACCCATGTCAAGAAGCGGGCGGGTAATGGCCGCCGGCAAGAAATGTTGCTGTTTTCCGGTGCCCAGCAAGATGACCTCGGGTGCGCCGTCGGGTTTTGCAGGGCGACCTTCGGGCGTGTCCAGAAAGTCAAGGGCAGAAACCGATGTTTGGGCCACGCCCGCGATATCGCGTAATTGCTGGCTGGTGATGTCGCTGATCCCGGTTGCCGCCCAGCGCCTGACGGCGCCTTCCGGGCTGAAATGCACCGCATGATCAAAGCGTACGGCATTGATTTCAATATAGTGTTCGCCGTAAGCAGTAACAGTGTTCAGGGCAGGGTTCGATTCAGCTTGCAGTTGCACGGTAAAAACTCCAGATAACAAGGCTGATCATAGCGCAATCGCGGCGTGCGCCCATCACAGACAGCTTCAGTGCCGGGTCGTCTTTTAATGGCCGGGGCTATCGTTTAAACTATGGGGTTATTCGCTTGCCAGCCCATTTTCGCTTACAAGCTCCTTTTAAATCCCCCAAGGAATTACCATGACGAATTTTCCTCGCATTGAGCGTCTGCCGCCGTATGTTTTCAATATTACTGGCGAGCTCAAGATGGCGGCGCGCCGTCGTGGCGAGGACATCATCGACATGTCAATGGGGAACCCCGACGGTTCCACACCCAAACACATCGTCGACAAACTCGTCGAAGTTGTCTCGCGCCCCGATACCCACGGTTACTCGGTCTCCAAGGGTATACCGCGTTTGCGCCGGGCCATTTCCGGCTGGTACGACCGGCGTTATGGCGTCAGCATTGACCCCGACTCTGAAGCCATTGTCACCATTGGTTCCAAAGAAGGCCTGGCACACCTGATGCTGGCCACGCTCGACCGTGGCGACACCGTGCTGGTGCCTAACCCCAGCTACCCCATTCATATTTATGGTGCGGTCATTGCAGGTGCCAATATCCGTTCGGTGCCCATGACGCCGGGGCTTGATTTCTTCGAAGAAATCGAACGCGCGGTCAAAGAGACCATCCCCAAGCCCAAAATGATGATTCTCGGCTTTCCCAGCAATCCAACGGCCCAATGCGTTGAACTGTCTTTCTTCGAGCGCATCGTGGCCCTGGCCAAAGAGCACAACATTCTGGTGGTGCACGATCTGGCCTACGCCGACATTTGCTTCGACGGTTATGTTGCGCCGTCCATAATGCAGGTGCCGGGGGCCCGTGATGTCGCCGTCGAGTTCTTCACCATGAGCAAAAGCTACAACATGGCGGGCTGGCGTGTCGGGTTCATGGTGGGTAATGCTGAACTGGTCAATGCATTGGCCCGTATCAAAAGTTATCACGACTACGGTACGTTCACTCCCATCCAGGTGGCGGCCATTACTGCGCTTGAGGGCCCACAAGACTGTGTGGATGACGTGGTGGAACAGTATCGCAATCGTCGCGATGTATTGGCAAAAGGCCTGCACGAAGCGGGCTGGATGGTCGACATTCCCAAAGCCTCCATGTACATCTGGGCGCATATCCCCGAGCCTTACCGCGCACTCGGCTCCCTCGAGTTCGCCAAGAAGCTGCTCGATCAAGCCAAGGTGGCGGTTTCCCCAGGGGTTGGTTTCGGCGAATATGGCGACGAATACGTGCGCTTTGCACTGATTGAAAACGAGCAGCGTACACGCCAGGCGGTGCGCGGCATTAAAGAAATGTTTCGTAAAGACGGGTTGATCAAATGAGTCCTGTAAAAGTAGGTTTGTTGGGTTTTGGTGTTGTTGGTGGTGGTACGTTCAAGGTACTGGCCCGCAATGCCGAAGAAATTGCCCGTCGGGCAGGCCGCAAAATTGAAGTGGTTGCGGTCGGCGCCCTTAACGTCGATGCGGTTCGCCAGGAAGTCGGTGATAACGTGCTGGTTACGTCCGATGCCTTCGAAGTGGTGCGTCACCCCGATATCGACGTTGTCGTCGAACTCATCGGTGGCGATGGCATTGCGCGTGAACTGGTCAATGAAGCCATTGCCCAGGGCAAGCATGTGGTTACGGCCAACAAGGCCTTGCTGGCCAAGCATGGCAACGAAATTTTCGCTGCCGCTCACGCCAAAGGCCTGATGGTGGCTTTCGAGGCCGCCGTAGCCGGTGGCATCCCCATCATCAAGGCCATTCGTGAAGGCCTGGCGGCCAACCGTATCCAGTGGGTTGCCGGCATCATTAACGGCACAACCAATTACATCCTGTCCGAAATGCGCTCCAAGGGGCTGTCATTCAACGAGGCGCTGGCCGATGCCCAGCGTCTGGGCTACGCTGAAGCCGACCCGACCTTCGATATCGAAGGCGTTGATGCCGCGCACAAGCTTAGCCTGCTGGCTTCGCTGGCGTTCGGTATTCCCGTGCAGTTCAGCAAGGTTCACATCGAAGGCATTACCGGTCTGGCCAAAGAAGACATCGAGCACGCAGAACGTCTGGGCTATCGCATCAAGCTGTTGGGCATTACCCGCCGTTACGAAAGCGGCATCGAGTTGCGTGTTCATCCCACACTGATTCCCGCCGAGCGCTTGTTGGCCAGCGTTGAGGGTGCCATGAATGCGGTGCAGGTGTATGGCGATATGGTTGGGCCTACCCTGTACTACGGCCAGGGTGCGGGCGAATTGCCTACCGCGTCTGCCGTGGTGGCTGACCTGGTCGACGTCACCCGTCTGCTGCTGGCCGATCCGGGCCACCACGTTCCTCCATTGGCATTCCAGCCCGGTGCCATGGCCAACACGCCCATATTGCCGATGGACGACGTGACGTCATCGTATTATTTACGCCTGCGTGTTGATGATCGCCCCGGTGTTCTGGCCGATCTGGCCCGTATTCTGGCCGATCACCAGATTTCCATCGGTTCCATGTTCCAGGAACCGCACGGCCCTGAAGACGCCGACATCATCTTCCTGTCGCATCAGGCGCGCGAAGGTAACGTCAACCGCGCCCTTGAAGAAATCCAGTCCATGCCCTTTGTCAAGTCGCACGTGACACGTCTGCGGGTGGAAAGTCTCCAATGAAATATCGTTCAACCCGTGGCGGTATGGCGCCACTGCAATTTTCCGACATCCTGCTCGAAGGCCTGGCACCCGATGGCGGGCTTGCCTTGCCCGAATCACTGCCAAAAATTTCGGCCGAAACGCTCGAGTCGTGGCGCTCCCTGTCGTATGCGCAACTGGCTGCCGAAGTGCTTGGTCTGTTCATCGATGATATCCCGCGTGCCGACCTTGAAAAGCTCACCGCAGCGGCTTACACCACCGAGGCCTTTGATTCGCCCGATATCGTTCCGGTCAAGCCGCTCGATGGCGGGCTAAGCTTGCTGGGCCTGTCGCAGGGGCCAACCCTGGCTTTCAAGGACATGGCCATGCAGTTTCTGGGCCAGGTGTTTGAATACGTTCTGGCGCGTCGCAACACCACGCTCAATATTCTGGGTGCAACCTCGGGTGATACCGGTTCGGCTGCTGAATATGCCTTGCGCGGCAAAAAAGGGGTGTCGGTTTTCATGTTGTCGCCCCAGGGCCGCATGAGCGATTTCCAGCGCGCCCAGATGTACTCCCTGCAAGATGAAAACATCCACAATATCGCAGTAAAGGGTGTGTTCGACGAGTGCCAGGACATCGTCAAGGCACTGGGCAGCGATCTTGACTTCAAGTCGCGCTACCATCTGGGGGCCGTCAATTCAATCAACTGGGCGCGTATTGCCGCCCAGGTTGTGTACTACTTCTGGGGCTGGTTGCGCGTTACTACCGGTCCGGGTCAGCAGGTGTCGTTTGCGGTCCCTTCGGGTAATTTTGGCAACATTCTTTCGGGTCATCTGGCCCGTGAAATGGGTTTGCCTGTGCGTCGTCTGGTGCTGGCCACCAACGAAAACAATGTGCTCGAAGAGTTTTTCCGTACCGGTGTGTACCGACCGCGTTCGGCTGCGCAAACGCACGCCACTTCCAGTCCTTCCATGGATATCTCCCGGGCGTCCAACTTCGAGCGGTTTGTATTCGACCTGGTCGGTCAGGATGCGGCTCGCGTGGCTTCATTATGGCAGCAGCTGGGCACCCGGGGCGAGTTTGATCTTTCCGAT
>JBAYOZ010000010.1:0-20383 GCA_041677965.1 Pusillimonas sp. | reverse complement strand
CGAGCCAGTTCGGGGACGTCGGGGTTTTTCTTTTGCGGCATGATGGAACTGCCGGTGCAGAAGCGGTCGGCCAGTTCGATGAAGCCTACGCGCGGGCTCATCCAGATGATGAGTTCTTCGGACATGCGCGAGATGTGCGTCATGATCAGAGCGGCAGCGGCACAAAACTCGATGGCAAAATCGCGGTCTGAGACGGCGTCGAGTGAGTTTCTGCAGATGCTGTCAAATTCAAGCGTTTTGGCAACACGTTCGCGGTCAATCGGGTACGTTGTGCCAGCCAGGGCAGCAGCGCCCAGGGGCAGGCGGTTGACCCGTTTGCGGCAGTCTGCCAGGCGCTCTGCATCGCGGGCGAACATTTCGGCATAGGCCAGCAGATGGTGGCCGAAGGTGACAGGTTGTGCAACCTGCAAGTGGGTAAAGCCCGGCAAAATGGTGTGGGCGTGGGCTTGTGCCAGCAAGGCCAGGTTGTGGCGCAGCTGACGCAGCAAGTCGATGGCGATGTCAATTTCGGCGCGCAGCCACAAGCGGATATCGGTGGCAACCTGGTCGTTGCGCGAACGGCCGGTATGCAGGCGTTTGCCGGCATCACCCACCAGTTCTACCAGGCGCTTTTCTATGTTCAGGTGGACGTCTTCAAGGTCGATTGACCAGGTGAACTGGCCTGCCTCGATTTCATTCAGGATCTGCGCCATGCCGTTCTGGATGGCTGTCAGGTCGTCGGCACTGATTATGCCAATAGACGCCAGCATGTCGGCGTGGGCCAGCGAGCCCTGGATGTCAAACGCAGCCATGCGCTTGTCGAAGTCGACAGAGGCGGTGTAACGCTTGACCAGATCGGAAACGGGTTCGGAAAAACGGGCAGACCAGGCTTGGGCCTTGTTGGCGAACTGGTCCTGCGGGGCGGAGTGAGTATTTTTTGACATAGTGCCCAATTATAAATGAGCGTGCGATAATTTTAAGCTTGCCTCAATCCATTTCACCCCCCGGAGCCCGTTCATGAAACTCATCACCGCCATCATCAAACCCTTCAAACTCGACGAAGTGCGTGAAGCGCTGGCTGAAATCGGGGTCAGTGGTCTGACGGTTACCGAAGTCAAGGGGTTCGGGCGCCAGAAGGGCCACACCGAACTGTATCGCGGGGCCGAGTATGTGGTTGATTTCCTGCCGAAAATTCGCATTGATCTGGTAGTTGACGATGCGCTGGTCGATGGCGCCATTGAAGCCATCCTGAAGGCGGCCCATACTGGCAAAATCGGCGATGGCAAAATCTTTGTTCAGCCGGTCGAGCAGGCCATTCGTATCCGTACCGGCGAGAACGGCCCGGAAGCGCTCTGATTTTTTTTGCAAAAACTTAGGGTATGCCACGAGGTCAACGCAGCGAAGTTGGGGCATACTAAAAAGCGGTTGTCGCAAAAATCGCAGGAGTAGCCATGAAATTGCTGTCAGTTGTCTTTGTCGCCACAATGGCGTTTGCCAGTTTGTCGCCTGTTCAGGCCCAGAGCCGCCTCGATAAAATCAAAGAGTCCGGGCAGGTCACGCTCGGTTACCGCGAATCGTCCATCCCGTTTTCTTACCTCGACGGCGAGCAGCAGCCCGTGGGCTATTCCATGGATATCTGCCATGCCATAGTTGATGCGGTCAAGGCACATCTTGGTCTGGCACAGGTGAATGTGCGCCCGGTGCCCGTCACATCATCGACCCGCATTCCACTGGTGGCCAACGGCACCGTTGACATGACCTGCGGTTCTGCCACCAACAACGCCCAGCGTCAGGAACAGGTCAGCTTTGCGCCCACAACGTTTGTTACCGCAACGCGGTTTGCGTCGCTGAAATCATCCGGCTTCAACGATTTGCCCGACCTTAAGGGCAAAACCGTGGTGTCAACGGCGGGTACCAGCAATCTGCGCTGGCTGACACAGGCCAATGCCGAACAAAACCTGGGCCTGCGCATCATCACGGCCAAAGACCATTCCGAAGCGTTTCTTACGGTCAGCAGCGGGCGGGCAGCCGCGTTTTTCATGGACGACATTTTGCTGGCAGGGCTGGTGGCCAACTCGCGCTATGCCGACGATTGGGCAATCAGTAAAAATGCCTATACCATCGAACCCTACGGGATCATCCTTCCGCGCAATGACCCTGAATTCAAGGCCGTGGTCGATACGGCGGTCAAGGCCCTGATGCAAGACGGCCGGCTTGATGCCATGTACAAGAAGTGGTTTCTGCAACCCATTCCGCCACGCAACATCAACCTGAACTGGCCCATGACGCCAGAACTGAAGCACGTCTTCCAGAACCCCACTGACTCGCCCGATCCGGCCGCCTACACCCTGCCAGACGCAGGCTGATATGGTTGGCTTCTGTTTTTGTCAGGCTTTGCCGGCATGAATTACAACTGGAACTGGTCCATTTTCATGGACCTGTCCCCTGACGGTACGGGCACTTACCTTGACACCCTGATTCGCGGGGCCTGCTGGACACTGGGTGTTTCGGTCGTGGCCTGGGGCCTGGCCTTGCTGGCCGGTTTTGTGGTCGGGGTGTTGGGTACAACCCGCATAGCCTGGGTTGAGCGCTTGTGCCGGGCCTGGGTCGAACTTTTTCGCAATGTGCCCTTGCTGGTGCAGATGTTCTTGTGGTACTTCGTTGTGCCCGAACTGTTGCCTGCTTCGGCAGGCGACTTCATCAAGCAATCTGACCCGGTTCTCAGTACCTTCTGGACGGCGGCAGTGTGCCTGGGCCTGTTTACCTCGGCCCGTATTGCCGAGCAGGTCAGGGCGGGTATTACTTCTTTGCCGGCGGGGCAAGCCATGGCGGGTACAGCTCTGGGCCTGACGCGCTGGCAGGTTTACCGCTGGGTGTCGTTGCCGGCGACGGTGCGCATGATCATGCCGCCGCTTACCTCGGAAGCCCTGAACCTGGTCAAGAATTCGTCGGTGGCATTCACCATTGGCTTGCTTGAAATTACTGGTGCTGCACGCTCGATGCAGGAATTCAGTTTCCAGATTTTCGAGTCATTTGCGGCTGCTACCGTACTTTATGTACTCATCAATATCATGATCGTGTTCCTCATGCGGCGGTTGGAAAAGTCCATGCAGGTGCCCGGGTTCATGGGCACGGCAAAGTAGGGCGCAATGTCTGATTTTGATTTTGCCGTCATCATTGATGCCTTGCCCTGGCTTTTTGCACAAGGGCTGGTGTTCACACTCAAGCTCACGCTGTTGTCTACCGTTCTGGCCGTTGCCCTGGGAACGGCACTGGCGCTGATGCGATTGTCTGTTAACCGGGCGGTATCGTGGCTGGCTGCGGGTTATGTCAACCTGTTCCGCGCCTTGCCACTTATCCTGATTATTTTCTGGTTCTATTTTCTGGTGCCCTATATTGTCGGGTGGGTTAACGGCAGCGGTGTTCCGGTGCCCGTTGGTGGCTTTACGTCGGCCCTGATCACGTTCACGCTTTTCGAGGCCGCCTATTTTTGTGAAATTATCAGAGCTGGAATTCTGGCGGTCCCTCGCGGCCAGACAGATGCGGGCTATGCCCTGGGCCTTAACTACGCCGGTGTCATGCGAACAATTGTGTTACCCCAGGCGTTCCGCAACATGACCCCCGTGCTGCTCACCCAGGTCATCGTGTTGTTTCAGGACACATCGCTGGTGTATGTGTTGTCGCTGACCGACTTTCTGGGTGCCGCCAACATCGTGGCGCAACGCGACGGGCGCCTGGTTGAAATGTTCATTTTTGCGGCATTGGTTTATTTTGTTATTTCCTACGCGGCATCTCGGCTGGTTCGCCGTTTACAGGCCCGTTACGGCGTGGCGCGTCAAGGGTAAGTTCAAGGCATGATCGAATTCAATAATGTAAGCAAGTGGTATGGCAGCTTTCAGGTGCTTAAAGACTGCACAACGCACGTTAGTCGGGGTGAGGTTGTCGTGGTGTGCGGGCCGTCCGGATCAGGCAAGTCAACCCTGATCAAGACCGCCAATGCGCTCGAGCCCTTTCAGCAAGGCGAGATCATCGTTGACGGGGTTTCTGTCGGTGCACCAGACACTAATCTGCCCCGGTTGCGCGCTCGTATCGGTATGGTGTTCCAGCACTTCGAATTGTTTCCGCACTTGTCGGTCATGCGCAACCTGACATTGGCCCAGGTCAAGGTGCTGGGCCGAACCGAGGCCGAAGCGGCCGAGCGAGGCAAGGCCCTGCTCAATCGCGTGGGTCTTGCCGATCACATCAACAAGTTTCCGGGCCAGTTGTCGGGTGGGCAGCAGCAGCGGGTCGCCATTGCCCGGGCTCTGGCCATGGACCCGGTCGTCATGCTGTTCGACGAACCGACCTCGGCGCTTGACCCCGAAATGGTCAACGAAGTGCTGGATGTCATGGTAGACCTGGCGGCCGAAGGCATGACCATGATGGTGGTTACCCATGAAATGGGCTTTGCCCGCAAGGTGGCCGACCGCGTTATTTTCATGGATCAAGGCCAGATTGTCGAAGATTGCAGCAAAGACGAGTTTTTCGGTCATCCGGAACACCGCTCCGAACGCGCGCAGAAGTTTCTTTCCAAGATTCTGGCGTATTGATATTTTTTCTTCGACGGGCCCGTGCCGGCGTTAGCGGTGTATCCCGGTGGCATTCTTGACGCTACACATGGGGTGTGCGTTGACGCTATCGCACAACGCCGTGCTGGTTTGGTGCGCTCAGTTCACACCCGACAGGCGTCATCCTGCATACAATGGCGCCTATGGAAAAAATCAGAATTTCAAAAATAATGGCCGACCGTGGCCTGTGTTCCCGTCGCGAGGCTGACAGCTATATCGAACGGGGTTGGGTACGTGTTGACGGCGTGGTGGTGTCACAGCTGGGCAGCAAGGCCTACCCGCATCAGAAAATCACCCTTGACCGTCAGGCCCAGCAACGCCAGACTGCCCGTGTCACCATCTTGTTGAACAAGCCGGTAGGCTATGTTTCGGGGCAGGCCGAAAGTGGCTACCGGCCGGCGGCCACACTTATTTCAGAGCGCACACAATACCGTCCTGAAAAGTCCACGATCAAGTTTGACCGTGGTCATTTGCGTGGCCTTGCACCGGCCGGGCGTCTGGATATCGACTCGCAGGGTTTGCTGGTCCTGACACAAGACGGGCGTATTGCGCGTCAGTTGATTGACGAGCATTCCGAGATTGAAAAAGAGTATCTGGTACGCGTCGAGGGCAAATTGGGTGCCAATGGCCTTAAATTGCTGAATCATGGCCTGAGCCTTGATGGTCAGGCGCTCAAGCCGGCCGAGGTGTCCTGGCAAAATGAAGACCAGTTACGCTTCATCTTGCAAGAAGGCAAAAAGCGTCAGATTCGTCGCATGTGTGAGCAGGTGGGTTTGAAGGTGGTTGGCCTGAAGCGCGTGCGTATGGGTCGTATCGTGCTGGGCGACCTGCCGCCGGGGCAGTGGCGTTACCTGCGTGAAGGCGAGCAGTTTTAAGGGCGGGGCGGCCCTGTACGGGCCATTTTTTCTTGCAGTGTTCATTGTTGCCCGAAGGGTTTTGTTTAACCGTTCGGGCTGTTTTTTTATTCAGACCTGGTGTGGCCCCGTGCTTTGTTTGCACCTGAGCCTGGCCGTTTGCCTGACACAGGCCTGGTGTTGGGGCCCTGATTTGTTCGTGCAACCGGTTTTGTTCTTGACGCCTGCTTCGCTGCGGCGGCTTTTTCCCCGGACGGCTGCTTTTCACCCGAGGCCGATTGCTTTAATGTAAAGTTGGCCCGTTCATCAAGGGCCAGTTGCTTTGCCAGCCATGGCAATGCTTTGGCCAGGTCGCCATGCAAGGTCCAGGGCGGGTTGATGACGAACATGCCGCTGCCAAACAGGCCAAAGCCATCACTGGGGGGCTTGCGAACGCTAAGCGTGGCATTGAGCCAGCTGCAGTCTTTCATTTTTTCAAAGGTGCGTTGCAGCTCGGTGGCTTCGCGGCGTTGTACCAGCGGGTACCAGATGGCATAGCAGCCGGTGGGGAACCGTGTCATGGCATCTTGAACGCATTGCAGTGTTTTACGGTAATCGGCCTTGTCTTCGTACGACGGGTCAATGATGGTGATGGCGCGCCGAGTGGGCGGGGGCAGCAGCGCTTTCAGGCCTGTAAAGCCGTCTTGTTCGTAGACCATGGTTTTTTTCTGTGTGGCACGGTCTTGCAACGACAGGTTTTCTTTCAGGATTTCGATTTCTGTCGGGTGCAGCTCAAACAGGCGCAAGCGGTCTTTTTCACGCAGTGCCTGCAGCGCCAGCCACGGTGAGCCCGGGTAAAAATTGGCAATACCATCGGGGTTGAAGGCCTGCACGCTTTTCAGATAGCGTTCAACCAGGGCCGGGTGCTTGTCAGCATCCAGCAGGCGATCGAGGCCATCTGAAAATTCGGCATTCTTGGTGGCCCATTCGTCGGTCAGGTCGTAAATACCGGCGCCGGCGTGTGTGTCAATCACCCAGTAAGGGTTTTCCTTCTGATTGAAGTAATCAAGAATATGCACCAGAATGCTGTGTTTTAGTACGTCGGCATGATTGGCGGCATGGAATGCGTGGCGATAGCTGAACAAGGGTTGGCCTTTGAAGTGGGCCGGTGTAACTCGGTGGTAAACTCGCTGCACCGAAGTTGCGCCGTAATTTTTTGGGTATACATCGTCAGTTAACGCGAAGGCGGGCTGGCGACTCTGTGGGTTTGATTAATGTTTGATTTTATCCGTACGCATCAGCGTCTGATGCTGCTTGTTCTGGTTATCCTGATTTTCCCGTCTTTTGCGCTGGTTGGTATCAGTGGCTACACCAATTATGTGTCGGCCAACAAAGAGCTGGTACGAATCGGCGATTCGGCTGTCACGCTGGAAGATTTCGAAAATGCCCAGCGCAACCAGTTGCAGCAGTTGCAGGCCAGCATGGGCAGTGCTTTTGACCCGGCTGTTCTGAACAACCCCCAAGTGCGGGAAAACCTGCTTGAGTCGCTGGTAGACCGTGCCGTGGTTATCCAGGCTGCCAACAAAGACCATTTTAGTGTGTCTGATAATGTTCTGCGTCGCGCAATTGCCGCAATTCCTGAATTGCAGGTCGACGGGCAGTTTTCGCCCGAGCGCTACAACGAAGTGCTGGCGTCAATGGGCATGGCCAGTCGTGACTTTGAACAGGGCCAGCGCGCTGAACTGGCACTGCAGCGCGTGCTGGGCCCGGTTAGCCTGACGGCGTCGTTGCCAGCACCGGTAACCGAGGCGGTTCAGCAGGCGCTAACCGCCGAACGCACTATTCGCCTGAAAACCTTTGCCGCCCAAGATTACGCCGACAAAATCACCCTGACTGACGAAGACATCACGTCGTGGTACGAGCAGAACCAGGCGGCCTTGCAAGTGCCCGAACACGTCAGTGTGCAGTATCTGGTTCTGGATGAAAGCGCTGCCATGAATGGTTTGCCTGACATCAGCGAAGCCGATCTGCAAGCCTATTATCAGCAGAACAAGGCGCGTTATGTGCTGCCTGGCCGTGTGCTGTTGAACCACATTCTTGTCAATGCACCCCAATCTGCCTCGCAGGCCGATCGCGACGCCGCACGCGCCCGTGCACAGGCGCTGGCTGACAAGGTCAAGGCTGATCCTTCTGCGTTTGCCGACGTTGCAAAGGCCGAGTCTGAAGACATCGGCAGCGCCAACGGCGGTGGGCGCCTGGGCTGGATCACTCGCGGCAGTCTGCCTGCACAACTCGAGCAGGCCATTTTTGCCCTGACACCCAATCAGGTGTCAGACGTCGTACAGGGCCCTGACGGTTATCACGTTTTCCTGGCCTCCGAGGTCGAGGCTGAGCGCGGTGAAACCTTTGAGCAGGCGCGCGGCAAGGTTCAGGCCGAAGTCCGTCGCCAGATGGGTTCAGAACGTTTTGCCGACCTGGCATCGCGCCTGCGCGATCTTGCCTACGATAACGCCACCAGTCTCGAGCCAGCCGCTCAGGGTCTGGGGCTTGACATCCGCAAGGCCACCGGTATAGCCCAAGATCGCCTGTTGCCCGGGCAGCAGGTGCAAGGTGCGGCGGCTTCGGCCAGCGCCGATGCGGCCATTCTTGATGATGTCCGGGTTCGTCGTGCCCTGTTTTCGCCGGCACTCATGACTGAAAAGCAAAATTCCGGGGTTATTGAAATTTCACCCGATACGCTGGTGGTTGTGCGTGTTGACCAGGTGGTGCCCGCCCAGGTTCAGCCGCTTGAACAAGTGTCCGGTTTCATTCGTACTGCACTCACCACCGAGCGGGCAAGCAAGGCTGCCCAAGAGGCAGCGCAGGCCGACATGAAATCCTGGCAGGCTGACGCCGGTTTGGTTCCTGCAGGTTTTGGAGATGCCCTGACTGTCAGCCGTATCAATCCGCAGGGTGTCGAGACGTCAGCGCTTGAGGCGGCGTTCCGTGCGCCGGCCGATGCCTTGCCGGCCTATGAGGGTGTGCCAGGCGCGGGTGGCTACGTTGTGGTCCGGGTTGAAGCGGCCAAGTCTGGTCAGGCAAACAACGACCTGCTGGTCAATGTGCCTCGCGAAATGAATGCGGCGTGGGGCCGTGCCGAAGAGCGTGCTGCATTGCAGGCATTACGCGCTGCGCTTGGCGTAGAACGTATGCCCGAAGCCCGGGCCGTGATTCAGGGCGAAGAAAACTAGGTTATGTTGTGCGCAAGAAAAAACCGGCTACCCTTCCAGGTGCCGGTTTTTTTTGGGCGGTGAAACCGGTAACGTGCCCCGAGTACAGCGATTACGCCTGACAGTTATGGTTTGGCTGCAACAAGGGGTGCGAGCGCTTTCCAGACGTTTTCGGCCAGCACGGGTTGTGCAGATTCGTTGGGGTGAATGCCGTCGGCCTGAAACAGGCTGCGGTCGGTGGCGATGCCCTCAAGTAAAAAAGGCACCAGCGCCAGGTTTTCCGATTGGGCCAGGTCAACAAAGAGCTGTTTGAATGCTTCGGTGTATTGGCGGCCGTAATTGGGCGGAATTTGCATGCCCACCAGCACCACCGTGCTGCCTGTCGCCTTGGCCTGCCTGACCATGTTGGCCAGATTGCCGCGTGTCATGTCAAGTGACAGCCCGCGCAGGGCGTCGTTGCTGCCCAGCTCGATAATCACAATATCAGGGTGGTAACGTACCAGTGCGTCCGCAAGCCGGCTCAGGCCGCCACTGGTGGTGTCTCCACTGATACTGGCATTGTTGACCCGGTAAGCCAGACCGGCGGCGTCAAGGCGTTGCTGGATCAGATTGACCCAGCCCGAACCGCGCTGCAAACCGTATTCAGCGGAAAGACTGTCACCAACAACCAGTATGCTGCCGGGTTTGTCAGGCCCCTGGGCTGTCTGGGCGCGAACGGTGAAGCCGGTAATCAGGCAAAATAAGACTGCAACCATCAACTGCCAACGGGTACGCATGAACTTGACCTATTCCTTAGAAGTAAAAAATTTGTGCCAACGGGTTTCTGACTCGGCCGGCACCATCACCATTTTAGACAACGTCAACCTGTCTGCCCGTCGGGGCGAGGCTTTGGCCATTACCGGGGCTTCCGGCTCTGGCAAGTCGACGTTGCTTGGACTGTTGGCCGGGCTGGATGTTCCCACATCAGGAGAGGTTCATCTGATGGGGCAATCGTTATTTGATCTTGACGAAGAAGGGCGTGCTGCACTGCGTGCCCGCCATGTTGGCTTCGTTTTTCAGTCTTTCCAGTTGCTGCCTAACCTTACTGCGCTGGAAAACGTCATGCTGCCGCTTGAGCTTGCAGGTAAGCCGGCGTCCGAGGCCGCGCGCCAGATGCTGGACCGGGTCGGCCTTGGCGAACGCCTGCATCATTATCCCAAGACCTTGTCGGGCGGCGAGCAGCAGCGTGTTTCGCTGGCGCGTGCCTTTGTCGTCAAACCCGACGTCCTGTTTGCCGATGAGCCCACCGGCAGTCTTGATGAGCAGAACGGGCAAAAAATCATCGAACTGATGTTCACTTTGCTGCGCGAGCAGGGGGCAACCCTGGTTATGGTGACACACGACCCGGCGGTTGCGGCCCGCTGCGACCGAGAGCTGCGATTGCAGGCTGGCCGGCTGCCCGAGGCGGCGGTTATTTAGTCTGTGTAGTTGTAGCGCTGTTTGTGCGGCCGGCTGCCGATGTCATTGTGCGGCCAGGGTGCTGTGGTATGTTACGGGCGGGAGACACATCACAGGACACAATAAAAAATGATTTTCATCGCTGCGCTGTTTGTTTTTATCTGGTCAACGGGGTTTATTGTCGGCAAGGCCATTGTGCCCTATGCCGATCCGACGTTGTTCCTGTTTGTGCGCATGTGCATTGCAGCGGTGCTGTTTACCGGCATTGCCCTGTATGCGAAAGTCCAGTGGCCGCCGCTGCGTGAAATTCCAAAGCATCTGCTTGCGGGTGTTCTGCTGCAGGGCATGTATTTATGCGGGGTCTTTTGGGCGATTGCCGGTGGTGTCCCACCTGCCGTCATGGCCCTGATCGGGTCGGTTCAACCGTTGCTGACGGCGGTTTTTGCCATTCCCATTCTTAAAGAAATCCCCAGCCGCCGGGTTTGGGTGGGCATTGTCATGGGGATGATCGGGGTGTTTCTGGTGGTTCAGCCCGCCCTGAGCAACACCGGGGTTGGCGCTTTCCCCTTGTGGGCCTTCATGGTGGGGGTGCTGGCCGTATTGTCTATTACGTTTGGCACCATTGTTCAGAAAACGTCGATTCAGGCGGTGGACATCCGGGTGGCACTGTCACTGCAGAATTTCGGAACCCTGATCTTTACCGGTTTTTTCGCACTCGTTCTGGGTGAAACGCGCTGGATCTGGTCGCCTGAATTGTGGGCATCATTGTTCTGGGCAGCGTTTGTCCTGACTGGCATTGGCACAATGCTGCTTATTTACATTATTCGCCGCGGACAGGCGGCAACGGCGTCGTCGTTGATGTTTCTGTCGCCGGTGCTGGTTGCCATTGAGGCCTTCCTGATTTTTGGCGATAAACTCATGCCTGTGCAGCTGGCCGGGTTTGCTGCCGTGCTGTCAGGGGTCTTTATTTGTAATGTGCGGCGGGCTGGTTAAGTTTGTGGTCTGCTGTTTTTTGTGTTCAGGTGTTCCGTGAGATTCAACATGTGGTTACGGTGGTTGGCGGTTGTTGTGGCGGCAGGTTTTTCGTTTCAGGCTGCCGCGCAAGGTTATATCAGTCGTACCCTGAATCACCCTTTTCCCGGTGGTGTCGCTGTGCTTGACCTGGGTACCGATGCGCCGCAAGCGCCATCGGTGCATTACCGTGATCATCCGGTTATGGTGCTGAAAGACAGTGACCAACGCTGGATTGCTCTGGTCGGTATTGGTCTGGATGTCAAACCGGGGGTTCAGTCGGTTGTGCTGGGGTCTGGTGCCAATCAGGGTAGCTTGCCGTTTACCGTTAACCCGCGCGATTACAAGTCGCAGCATATCAAGTTGCGTAACCAGAAGCATGTGTCGCCCGACCCCGAGCAGTTAAAAAGGTTCGAGCGCGAATACGATGTGCAAATGAAGGCGTATGCGCAGTTTCGTGACCAGATGCCAAGCAATATACGCCTTGATCGCCCTGTAAAAGGGCGTTTGTCCAGCCCGTTTGGTTTACGGCGGTTTTTCAACGGTGAAGAACGCAACCCGCATTCGGGGCTTGATTTTGCCGTGCCAACCGGTACACCGGTCAAAGCGCCTGCCGATGGTGTCGTGACCATAGTGGATGATTTTTATTTCAACGGTAAAACCGTATTTATCGACCACGGCCAGGGTTTGGTGACCATGTACTGCCATTTGTCGGCACAATCGGTAGACGTAGGGCAGGTGGTGAAACGTGGCCAGGTTATTGGAAAGGTTGGGGCCACTGGCCGCGCTACCGGCCCACACTTGCACTGGAACGTCAGCTTGAACAACCAGCGGGTTGACCCGGCGTTATTCATAGACTGATATCGACGGCAGAGGAATAGGCCTGTGTATTGCGCCGGCCGGCGGCCGGGCCCAGGTGAACTGCACGCGACGTTACTAACACCACAAAGCGACACGCAGGGCGCTTTGGTTTGTCAGGGTCAGCCCTTGACCCGAACGATTTTCTGAACCTGGGGTACATGGCGCATCGAACGGATGACCTGGGCCAGATGCTTGCGGCTGTCGACCTGCACCGTCAGGTGAAGCAGGCCGGTGGCTGCCGCTTCTTCCTGCATGGTCAGGTGGGTGATGTTTGAGCCCGCATCGGTAATTTCGGCAGCCAGACGGCCCAGTACACCGCGTTCGTTCATGACGGTTACGTCAAGGCGGCAGTTCAGGTGGCGGGCGGTGTCTGCCGCCCAGGCGACCGGAATCCAGCGTTCGGGCTCTTTGGCACGTTGACGCAGGGCTACCGGGCAGTCGGCCATATGGACAACCAGGCCGTGCCCCAAACGAATACCACCAATAATGGCGTCGCCGGGAAGGGGGCCGCAGCAGTTGGCCAGCTGCACGGCCTGGCCTTCGTTGCCATGGACCAGAACAGACGCCGCTTGAGCGGATGTGATTTCGTCGACGGCAGCGGCGGTTGTTGCCACAATGGAGTTTTCGGGTGCAAAGCGTCGCGCCACGACGGCAGCCAGTCGCTTGCCCAGACCGATATCGGCCAGGATTTCTTCACGCGATGAAGCGCCCGAACTTTTTGCAAGTTTTTCCCAGTTGGAGTCGTTGTCTTCGGGGTAGGCAAGGCCGATCTGGTCGAAGGCCTGACTTAGCAGGCGTCGGCCAAATGCGACAGATTCTTCGTACTTGACGGTGCGCAGGTAGTGGCGGATTTCAGAGCGGGCGCGCCCTGTGCGTACGTAATTGAGCCATTGGGCACTGGGCCGTGATGCTGGCGAGGTAATGATTTCGACAGAGTCGCCACTTTTCAGCTCGGTACGCAGGGGCGAGAACTCGCCATTGATCTTGGAGGCAATGGCCTGGTTTCCAATGTCGGTATGGATTGAATACGCGAAATCAACGGGTGTTGCGCCACGGGGCAGCGATACAATTTTGCCCTGTGGTGTGAAGATATAAACGGCATCGGGGAACAGGTCTACCTTGACGTGCTCAAGAAATTCGCCTGAATCACCGGTCTGGCTTTGAATGTCGAGCAACGACTGCAGCCACTGGTGGGTACGCTTTTGCAGCGTGTTCAGACTGGCATCGTCATTTTTGTACAGCCAGTGTGCCGCCACGCCTTCTTCGGCGACGCGATCCATGTCGCGGGTGCGAAACTGGAACTCGACCGGGGTACCGTACGGGCCCACCAGCGTGGTGTGCAGCGACTGGTAGCCGTTGAGCTTGGGTATGGCAATGTAGTCTTTGAACTTGCCAGGCACCGGCCGATACAGCTGGTGCAGCGTGCCCAGTGCCAGATAACATTCGGGCAAGGTATGCACGACCACCCTGAACCCGTAAATATCAAGCACATCAGAAAATGATTTTTTCTGTTCAAGCATCTTTTTGTAGATGCCGTAATACGATTTTTCACGACCCGAGACATCGGCTTCGATACCGGCGGCCGGCAAGGCTACCTTGACGGCATCAGTGATCTTGCCAAGTACTTCACGCCGATTGCCCCGGGCCGTAAGGACCGCTTTTTTAATAACGTTGTAGCGATTGGGGTAGTTGGCCTGGAAGCACAGGTCTTGCAGTTCGCGGTATACCCCGTTAAGGCCCAGCCGGTGAGCAATCGGGGTGTAGATATCCATGGTTTCGCGCGCAATGCGGCGGCGCTTTTCGGCACTGACGGCACCCAGCGTGCGCATATTGTGCAGGCGGTCAGCCAGCTTGATGAGAATGACGCGCACGTCGCGCGCCATGGCCAGCAGCATTTTGCGGAAACTTTCGGCCTGTTGTTCGGCTTTGGAGGCAAATTCAAGGCGGTCGAGTTTTGATACCCCGTCGACAATTTCGGCGACATCAGGACTGAACCGTTCAGCCAGTTCGTGCTTGGGTACACCCTGGTCTTCCATGACATCGTGCAGCAGCGCCGCCATGAGAGAGTCGGCATCGAGCTTCCAGCTGGCACAGATTTCGGTGACTGCGATGGGGTGCGAAATATAGGGTTCACCACTGGCCCTGAACTGGCCCAGGTGGGCCTGGTCAGCGAAGCGGTAGGCTTCTTTGACACGTTCGACGTCTTTTTCGTCGAGGTACTGGCTGATGACCTGGGTTAGAGGCGCCAGCGACGCGATGGGCGCAGATGCGGGGTTGACGCTTTCGGGGGTCGCCGTTGCCGGCCGCGTATTGGCCGATTTGGCACGACGCCGCAGCCGCGGGCGCCTGAAGACACTTAGCAGGCCGCTGGAGGCATCGCGAAGACTGGAAAACGCCATGGTGAACCCCTGCCGTTGATCAGGTAGGAACTTTACGCAGCATTTCAACGCCAGTGACGCCAGCGGCGATTTCACGCAGGGCAGTTACCGTGGGTTTGTCTTTGCTTTCGATGCGGGATTCGTGACCCTGGGCCAGTTCACGGGCACGATAAGTGGCTGCAAGCGTAAGATTGAAGCGGTTGGGGATTTTTGACAGGCAGTCTTCAACAGTGATGCGGGCCATGGTTAATATCCTTGAAAAACAATAGGTTGAATAGATCAGTTGGCGGTTGGGCTAATGCCCAGCTGCGAAAACAACGCCGAATGCCGCGCTGCTTGTGCGGGGTAGCGCAAGCGGGCGGCTGAAATAATTTGCGAAAGTTGCGATAAGGCAACGCTAAATTCTTGATTAATAATAACATATTGGCATTCTGATGCATGCGACATTTCGCTGCCTGCCGCCAGCAAGCGCTTGGTAATCACCTGGGGCGCGTCTTGACCGCGGTTTTTCAGGCGGCTTTCAAGGGCTTCAATAGACGGTGGCAAAACGAAAATGCCAATGGCATCGGGGAAGTGCTTTTTGATTTGCCGCGCACCTTGCCAGTCGATTTCGAGCAGTACATCGCGACCTTCTGTGATGGCTGCTTCGATGCGGTCGCGTGGCGTGCCATAAAAATTACCGTGAACCTCGGCCCATTCAAGCAGGGCATTGGTGTCTCGCATGGCAAGGAACTGTTCTTTGGTAATGAAGCGATAGTGCTGTTCGTTGACCTCGCCTGGCCGCGGGTCGCGGGTGGTACAGGAAATCGACAGCATGATGTCGAGATCTTGCTCGAGCAGGGCATTGACCAGGCTGGATTTTCCGGCACCACTGGGTGCCACTACCATGAAGATTGATCCGGAAGATGTGGACATGACAGAACCGGTTAAACGTAGGTTGATCGTAGGGCGCAGGACCCGGGTAACAAGTTTGAGGCCAGAGAAAACGGTGTCAGGCCGTTGCACCTTGCTGGCCCAGAGCCTGAAGCGTGGCATCGTAGGCCCCGGCGTTGGCGCACAGGAAAACGACGGCATCGTTCAGATTCATGTTGAAGGCGATGTCGATAACCTGTTCGGCCGCGTCATCAGCTGCTGCAACGGCGGCGACATGCCAGTCGTTAGCCTGTTCGTAGGCTTCGGGCGTGACGAGCTCGGCCACCCGGTGGATATCGGGCTCGCTGATGACGACATACGCCGTGAAAACCAGATCTTCGATCTGGACATTCAGGATCAGGCCTTCGGGCACAGCGGAAACAATCTGACTGGTCGCATTCATCGCTTGATTGTAACTGATGGGTTTGACTGTTAACGTTGCCGCCGCCCCGAAAATGCTACGCTAGAGCGCTTTTTAGACGTACTTACGGGTTCGATATGAAATTAGCTACATGGAATGTGAACTCCCTGAAGGTGCGCCTGCCACAAGTGCTTGACTGGTTGGCGACCAACCCGGTAGATGCCTTGTGCCTTCAGGAACTCAAGCTGCCGCAAGAGAAGTTCCCGGTCGATGAGCTGGCGCAGGCAGGCTACCATGCGGTTTGGGCGGGGCAGAAAACCTATAACGGGGTGGCCGTACTGTCGCGTCAGCCCGGCACTGATGTCCAGGTGAATGTGCCTGGTTTTGATGATCCGCAGCAACGGGTTATCGCGGTCACACTGCCTTCGCCGGCGGGTGATATTCGTGTGGTCAGTGCCTATTGTCCAAACGGGCAGGCTCTGGACAGTGACAAGTTCCAGTACAAGCTTCAGTGGTTTGCCGCTTTCGAGGCCTGGCTGGGTGACGAAATCAAGCGTTACCCGCGGCTGGCCGTGCTGGGTGATTACAACATTGCGCCGGCCGATGACGATGTGCATGATCCGTCTAAATGGGCCGGGCAGGTGCATGTGTCAGAACCCGAGCGTGCGGCGTTCCGGCGCTTGCTGTCGTTGGGTCTTGCCGATGCGTTTCGCTTGTTTGAACAAGAAGAAAAGTCATTCAGCTGGTGGGACTACCGCCAGTTTGCGTTTCGGCGCAATGCAGGCTTGCGTATCGACCATGTGCTGTTGTCTGACGCACTGGTGCCCAAGTGCAGCGCGTGCATTATTGACAAGACACCGCGGCGCAACGAACAGCCGTCTGACCACACGCCAGTGGTGGCAACCATCGACCTGGAGGTTTGACGATGCACAAGGCTGTACCCGGGCCCGAAGACGAGCCAACCCTGTCAGAATCTGACGGCATCCGATACTTGCACTTTAACTCGGTCTGGATCCAGGGCGCCATGCGCGTCAAGAAGCCTGATGAACTGGTTTTGGCCTACACCCGGCAAATGATGGCCTGGCTGCTGTTTCTTGAGCCAACCCGTAAAGATGCCTTGGGCTTTTTGGGGCTGGGTGCCGGTTCATTGCTGCGTTTTGCCCACAAACATACCCAGTCACGGTTATTCACGGCAGAGTGGAATCCGGCGGTCACCGCAATTTGCCGGGCCTATTTTCGTTTGCCTGAAACAAAGCGTTCGACCATTGATCATGAAGACGCCGCCGTTTGGGTCAGGCAGGCCGATCAGATAGGGCGCTTTCGGGCGTTGATGATCGACTTGTACGATGCCGATGCCCTGGGCCCGGTGCGTGATTCTCTTGAGTTTTACCAGGACTGTTTTCATGCACTCGATGAGGTTGGCATCGTGGCGGTGAATCTGTTTGGCAATCACGACAGTTTCGAGCCAAATATTGAACGTCTGCGCGAGGTTTTCAAGGGGCGTGTGCTTGAATTGCCGGAAATTGACGAGGGAAACCGTGTTGTGCTGGGCTTGAAAGGCCCTTTGCTTGATGTGTCGGTAACGCAGTTCCTCGATCGTGCGCAGCAGGTTGAGCAGGCGTATGGTTTGCCGGCGGCGCAATGGGCACGCTCCTTGTTGTCGCAGTTGTCGCAAGACAAGCGCGTACGGGTTTGATTATGCGGGGTAAAGCGCTTTGTCAGGGGCGTTCAGTCAGGCCGCAAATGACGTTTAAGCTTTCTGTAAAATATGGCGTTATCTTCAGGAGACCTGTATGCGTTCTGTAGTAATCAAACCCATTGCCAGTGCCGTTGTCGCATTGTCGTGTTTACTGCCTGTTGCTGCCCCGGCGCAGTCCGTTGCTGTTACGTCCATTGTCGAGCACCCCTCGCTTGATGCGCTTAAAAACGGCGTTAAAGACGCGCTCGGGAAAGCGGGTTACACAGAAGAAAAAGGTCTGAAATGGGCATTTGAAACGGCTCAGGGCAATAACGCTATTGCCGCACAGATTGCGCGCAAGTTTATTGGTGACAAGCCCGATGTTATTGTTGCCATTGCCACACCGTCTGCTCAGGCGGTGGTTGCCGCCACAAAATCCATTCCTGTGGTTTACGCCGCTGTAACCGATCCAGTTGAAGCCCAGCTGGTTCCGGCACTTGATGCATCGGGCACCAATGTTACGGGGGTATCCGACATGCTTGACCTGGCGCGTCAGATAGAACTGATCCGTCAGGTTGTGCCCGAGGCCAGGACAGTGGGCATGGTTTATAACCCCGGCGAGGCAAACTCGGCCGTGGTGGTGCGTCAGTTGCGCGAACTGTTGCCCACGTACGGCATGACACTGGCCGAGGTCAGTGCCCCGCGTACGGTTGACGTTGGTGCAGCGGCTCGCAGCCTGATCGGTCGCGCCGATGTTATTTATACCAGTACAGACAACAATGTGGTTTCGGCCTACGAGGCGCTGGTCAAGGTAGGCAACGATGCTGATATTCCGTTGGTCGCATCAGACCCTGACAGTGTTAAACGAGGAGCAATTGCGGCACTGGGCATCAATTACTACGAGCTGGGGCTGCAAACCGGCGATATGGTCATTGATGTGCTCAAGGGCAAGTCGCCCGGCGAAATGCCTTCCCAGATGGGCAAGACCATAGAACTGCATGTCAATCTCGGTGCTGCAGCCAGACAGGGTGTCACCTTGTCTCCCGAGCTGGTCAAGTCGGCCGCCAACGTCATTCAATAATTGTTTTTTCTGGCGCCGGGCGGTATCGCCCGGCCAGGAGCCGGCATGTCTATCTATTCAATGTGGGGCGCGCTTGAAATCGGGCTGATTTTCGCACTGGTTGCTCTTAGTGTTCTTATCTCGTTCCGCATACTGCGCTTTCCCGACCTGACCGTTGATGGCAGCTTTCCTTTGGGTGGGGCGGTTGCTGCTGTGCTGATCGCTGCCGATGTCAATCCGTTCGTTGCCACGCTGGCGGCCATGGGGGCAGGTGCCCTGGCGGGAGCTCTTACCGGCTGGCTGAACGTACGCCTGAAGGTGATGGACTTGCTGGCCAGCATCCTGGTGATGATTGCCTTGTATTCGATCAACCTGCGCGTCATGGGTGCGCCCAATATTCCCTTGATCACCGACCCTACGGTGTTCAGTGTCTTGCACACCGAACGTGTCGATGATTTCGTGTTCCGCCCTCTGTTGATGGTGCTGGTGGTTATCGTGGTCAAGATCCTGCTTGATGGCTACCTTAAAACAGAGTCGGGGCTGGCCATGCGGGCAACTGGTTCAAACCCGCGCATGGCGCGCGCCCAGGGCGTTGCTACCGGGGGTATGGTTATTCTGGGGCTGGCGATTTCCAACGCGTTGTGCGCCTTGGGTGGGGCATTGTTTGCCCAGTCTCAGGGCGGTGCCGACATTTCCATGGGCATAGGCACCATCGTTATTGGTCTTGCCGCCGTAATTCTGGGTGAAAGCATTTTGTCGTCACGCAATATTCTGGTTATTACGCTGGCTGCAATTGTCGGCGCGGTGCTGTACCGGTTTTTCGTTGCGCTGGCGCTGAATGTAGATTTTATAGGCCTGCAGGCACAAGACCTCAATCTGATCACCGCGGTACTGGTCACGGTGGCGTTGGTCATTCCCCTGTTGAAAAAACGTTTGCGGGCCGGTGCCCGTGCCGTAAAGGGTGCCGTTGGTGGTGCCTCTTCGCGCAAAGGTTGACCCATGCTGAAAGCCCAAGAGTTGTTCATTACGTTCAATGCCGATACACCCATTGAAACCCGGGCCCTGCGCGGTTTGAGTCTCGATATTCCTGCAGGGCAGTTCATTACCGTGATTGGCTCGAACGGTGCCGGCAAGTCAACCCTGCTCAATGCCATTTCAGGTGATTTGCCAGTTGATGACGGGCGCATCATTATTGATGATACTGACGTTACCCGGGCACCCGTCTGGGAACGGGCAAAGCGCGTTGCGCGTGTTTTTCAGGATCCGATGGCCGGCACCTGTGAAGACCTGACCATCGAAGAAAACATGGCGCTGGCCATGCGTCGGGGTGGTTCCAGGGGGCTGACGTCAGCCGTGAAAAAAATGTATCGCGAACGCTTTCGTGCGTCTTTGGAAACGTTGGGCCTGGGCCTTGAAAACCGCCTGACAGACCGTATCGGGTTATTGTCCGGAGGCCAGCGCCAGGCCGTCAGCCTGCTGATGGCAACCTTGCAGCCCTCACGCATCTTGCTGCTTGACGAGCACACGGCTGCGCTTGACCCCAGAACCGCCAGTTTTGTGCTTGACCTGACACGCGATATTGTTGGCCAGCATAAACTGACCACCCTGATGGTGACGCACAGCATGCGTCAGGCCCTTGACGTCGGTGACCGTACCATCATGTTGCACCAGGGCAATATTGTGCTCGACATTTCTGGTCAGGAACGTAAGGGGATGGATGTTCCCGGGTTGTTGGCCATGTTCGAGCGTGTGCGTGGTGAAGCGGTATCAGACGATGCATTATTGCTGGGTTGATGTGTTATTTTTATGCGGTTCACCCTGTTTTAACACCGAATTTTTTGCATTGATCCGTTTCATTTAGCAAAAATTATCCCTATTACTGTACGGGTTGGTTTCGTTATATACTGCTTGCCTACCTAGTTTTCAACCGGTAAGTACCGCGCGTCGGCACTTACCGGTTCGTCGTCGGAGCCGTTACATGCCATACCTACCGCTGCCTGCCTGGCAGAGCAAAGCAAAAGCCGTTGTTCTTCTGTCTGTTCTCTCGCTCGCAGCCT
>JBAYOZ010000009.1:0-20867 GCA_041677965.1 Pusillimonas sp. | reverse complement strand
TTAGATTTTGCCAACCAGATCCAGGGAAGGTGTCAGTGTCTCGGCGCCTTCTTCCCACTTGGCGGGGCAAACTTCACCGGGGTGAGCAGCGATGTACTGGGCAGCCTTGACTTTACGCAGCAGCTCGGATGCTTTGCGGCCGATACCGTTGTCGTGAACTTCCATGACCTTGATCTCGCCTTCCGGGTTTACGACAAACGAACCGCGCAGCGCCATGCCTTCTTCTTCGATAAGCACTTCGAAGTTGCGGGCCAGGACCTGTGTTGGGTCACCCAGCATGGGGTACTGGACCTTGCCGATAGCGGCAGAGGTGTCGTGCCAGGCTTTGTGCGAGAAGTGGGTGTCGCATGAAACAGCATAGACCTCAACGCCAAGCTTCTGGAATTCGGGGTACAGATCGGCCAGATCTTCGAGTTCGGTCGGGCAAACGAAAGTGAAGTCAGCAGGATAAAAAACAAAAACGGACCATTTACCTTTTACTGCCTCGTCGGTAACGTCAAAGAATTTGCCGTTCTGGTAAGCCGTGCTTTTGAAGGGTTTGATTTTGGTGTTGATCAAGGACATTTTTGTTTCCTCTGTTGTGGTTGAAAAGTGAAAGTGAAGTCAGTATAGGCAAGGCCCAAGCATTTGTAAAATTGATTGATTTAATAGCATCAGTAAATTTTAGCTATCGGCCCGCCCTGCCAGTAAACGCGCCGGACACTTCAGGACAGCGCGCAACTACCCAAATGGTGTCACGCACTGTTTTATCAAGCGCAGTACCAGCAAACAGACACAGCACACAGATACGCCTATGGCGCAAATCAGCGGCAAATTGGCAGACAATGACACCCCGATGGCAGCAAACCACCGCCCGAAACACCTGCCAACCTGCGTTAAAATACAACGCTATCTTAAAAGACAATGATTTCAGGAAAATTATGGAAGCCGAACGCCAAAACCAGCTGATTGCCCGCATCGAAGACTTCGACCAGCGTCAGCACGCCTTACGGGGGTATCTTTGACTACGCTGGCAAAGCTGAACGCTTGCAGGTGGTCAATGCCGAGCTTGAAAGCCCGGACGTCTGGAACGACCCCAAACACGCACAAGATCTCGGGCGCGAAAAAAAGAGCCTTGAAACCATCGTTGGCACACTGACCGAAATCGGCAGCGGTATTACCGAGGCGCGCGAACTGTTCGAACTGGCTGCTGCCGACAACGACGACGATACCCTCGAGGCCATTGAAGACGACTGCGCGGCCCTGGGTGAAAAGCTCGAAGACCTCGAGTTCCGCCGCATGTTCAACAACCCGGCAGATCCGCTCAATTGCTTCATTGACATCCAGGCCGGTGCCGGCGGTACCGAGGCACAAGACTGGGCCTCAATCTTGCTGCGCCAATATCTGCGCTATTGCGAACGCAAGGGCTTCAAAACCGAAGTGCTTGAAGAGTCCCCGGGCGAGGTTGCCGGCATCAAATCCGTCAGTATCAAGGTCGAAGGCGATTACGCGTTCGGTTTTCTGCGTACCGAATCAGGTGTACACCGCCTGGTGCGC
This sequence comes from Pusillimonas sp., assembly GCA_041677965.1. GTDB lineage: Bacteria > Pseudomonadota > Gammaproteobacteria > Burkholderiales > Burkholderiaceae_B > Neopusillimonas. The sequence continues at coordinate 19,331 of JBAYOZ010000009.1, read as the reverse complement.
AAAAGCCCGTTTGATTCGGCCAATGGCCGGCACACGTCGTTTTCAAGTGTGTTTGTCTACCCTGAAGTCGACGACTCGATCGAAATTGATGTCAACCCCGCCGATTTGCGTGTTGATACCTACCGGGCCAGCGGCGCGGGCGGCCAGCACATCAACAAAACCGACTCGGCCGTGCGTATCACGCACATGCCTACGGGTATTGTGGTGCAATGCCAGAACGATCGTTCACAGCACCGCAACCGCGCCGAAGCCATGCAAATGCTGAAGTCACGCCTGTACGAGCTTGAAATGCGACAGCGCATGGCCGAACAACAGAAAATGGAAGACGCCAAAACCGATGTGGGCTGGGGTCACCAGATTCGCTCCTACGTGCTCGATCAAAGCCGCATCAAAGATTTGCGTACCAACGTTGAAATCTCGAATACCCAGAAAGTCCTGGACGGTGACCTTGATCCGTTCATTCAAGCCAGCCTCAAACAGGGCATTTAATATCAGGGCCGGTTATTGGCTGGCCCGATTGCCCTGCCTGCTCGCAAGAACAGCACTGTTTCATTTCGTCCGGCCATTTGGCCGGTCAAACCTTGACCATACGTGAACATGACCACTACGCCCACCCCCGCTACTGTTGCCGCTGACGAAAATCACCTGATTGCCGAACGCCGCAGCAAGCTGGCCCGGCTACGCTCGGAAGGCGTTGCCTACCCGAATGATTTTGTGCCGAAAGACCGGGCCGCCGACCTGCACACCGCCTGCGAAGAACTCGACAAGGCTGCACTTGAAGAGCTCGCCAAACCTGCCACTGTCGCCGGGCGCATGATGCTCAAGCGGGTCATGGGCAAGGCCAGTTTTGCCACCCTGCAAGATGCCACGGGTCGTATCCAGATTTATCTGGACAAGAATGGCGTAGCTGAAGACGTCTACGAAAACTTTAAAACCTGGGACATCGGCGACATTATTGGCGTCGAAGGGGTCATGTTCAAGACCAACAAGGGCGAGCTTTCGGTACGTGCCAGCGAAATCCGCCTGCTGTCAAAGTCGCTTCGCCCCTTGCCCGACAAGTTCCACGGTGTTACCGACCAGGAACTGCGCTACCGCCAGCGCTACGTAGACCTTGTCATGAATGAAGAAACGCGGCACACCTTTGTGGCCCGCAGCAAGGCCATTGCCCGCATGCGTCAATTCATGGTTGACGAAGGGTTCATGGAAGTTGAAACCCCCATGCTGCACCCGATTCCGGGCGGGGCTGCCGCCAAGCCGTTCATCACCCACCACAATGCACTGGACATGGAAATGTTCCTGCGCATTGCCCCCGAGCTGTACCTGAAACGCCTGATTGTCGGCGGGTTTGAACGGGTCTTCGAACTGAACCGCAACTTCCGCAACGAAGGGGTCAGCCCGCGCCACAACCCCGAGTTCACCATGATGGAGTTCTACGCGGCCTATACCAACTATCACTGGCTGATGGACTTTACCGAGAACCTCATCCGCCAGGCCGCCATTGCTGCAACCGGCAGTGCCGTGCTGACCTATCAAGACCACCCGCTTGATCTTGGCCAACCCTTCGATCGCCTGACCATTGTCCAGGCCATCATGAAATACGCGCCCGGCTTCACCGAAGCGCAATTGAATGACCACGAGTTCCTGCGCGCCGAGCTGAAGAAACGCCGGGTCGATGTCAATGGTCCGACACTGGCACGTGCCGGTACGGGCGCTCTGCAACTGGCCTTGTTCGAAGAAACGGCCGAGTCACTGTTGTGGAATCCAACCTTCATTATTGACTACCCCATTGAAGTCTCGCCACTGGCCCGGGCATCCGATGCCCGCCCGGAAATCACCGAGCGCTTTGAACTGTTCATTACAGGCCGCGAAATCGCCAACGGGTTCTCTGAACTGAATGACCCTGAAGATCAGGCCGCCCGCTTTCATGCCCAGGTTGAAGCCAAAGACGCCGGTGACGAAGAAGCCATGTTCTTCGATGCCGACTATATCCGTGCCCTGGAATACGGCATGCCCCCCACAGGTGGTTGCGGTATCGGTATCGACCGCCTGATCATGCTGCTGACCAACAGCAGCACCATCCGCGACGTCTTGCTGTTCCCGCACCTTCGCCGCGAAGACTGATCCCGGCCGGTAGCACCCGGGCCTTGTCAACGAAAAAACCATTGCTCCGTTATCCGGTGGCAATGGTTTTTTTTGGGCAACATAATGCGAAGCCCTGAACGTGGTAAACAATGCCCGATTCAGGGCCGTAGAGCAGAATTTTTACAGCCTTGCTGCCCGTTTTGGCAGCGGGCATGTTCGGCGGGCAGGCGCTTCAGTGATTCTCTTTGGCGTGGTTGATAGTGTACTTTGGGATCTCAATCGTCAGGTCCGCATCGGCAATTTTCGCCTGGCATGACAGACGCGATGTGGGCGTCAGGCCCCAGGCACGGTCCAGGTAATCTTCCTCGTTGTCAGTAGCGTCTTCCAGCGAATCAAACCCTTCACGCACAATGACATGACAGGTCGTGCAGGCACAAGACAACTCACACGCGTGCTCTATTTCTATATGGTTGTTCAATAACACACGGCAAATCGATTCGCCTGCAGGCGCGTTGTCGATAACGGCCCCTTCAGGGCAAATTTCAGCGTGGGGCAAAACAGTAATTTTTGGCATGACTATACGTGTATGAATTCAGGGCCAGCGTCTCGGTGCACCGTATCAAGCAGCGCAAGATGACGACATAAAAAAAGGCTGCGGGCACGGCCAATGACAACCCGCCCCGACAAACCCGTTTACGAGGCAATATCGTTGATGGAACGCCCGGACAAGGCGGCACGAATGCTGCGGTCCATGCGGCGGGCTGCAAACTCGTCGGTGGCCTGGCTGAACCTGGCCACCTGGCCACGCACAGCATCGGCGTCAATACCTGCCGCCACACCCTGACTTTCAAGGGCCTGCAACATTGTGCGGCTTTCATCTAGCACCACGTCAACAGCGGCTCGTTCGGCGTCAGACAACAAATCGGCATCGGCCGCCAACGCTGCACTGACCGATTCCAGCAGTTGTTGCAATTCAACCTGTTGCTCGCGCAGTGCCCGCGCTTTGGCATCGTCGGACGCATGGGCCATACCATCGGTGAGCATGCGGGCCACTTCGTCGTCAGACAGACCGTAGGATGGCTTGACAGTGATATTGGCCTCTACACCCGTACTTTCTTCGCGGGCACTGACATTAAGCAGGCCATCGGCATCAACCTGAAAAGTAACCCGGATACGGGCAGCACCTGCAACCATGGGCGGAATACCGCGCAACTCAAAGCGGGCCAGTGACCGGCAGTCTGACACCAGATCACGCTCGCCCTGAAGCACATGAATGCTCATGGCCGACTGGCCATCTTTGAAGGTGGTGAATTCTTGCGCCCGCGCTACAGGAATGGTGCTGTTACGCGGAATAACCCGCTCGACCAGCCCGCCCATGGTCTCAAGACCCAGCGACAGCGGTGTTACATCAAGCAGCAACCAGTCTTCATCGGCAGCACGATTACCCACCAGCATATTGGCCTGCAACGCAGCACCCAGGGCAACCACCTGATCGGGGTCAAGGTTGGTCAGTGGTTCAGTATTGAACAAACGGCCCACTTCGCGTTGAATCACGGGCATGCGGGTTGCACCGCCAACCATGACCACACCCTTGACCTCGTCAAACGACAAACCGGCATCGCGCAAAGCCTGGCGCGCACGGTCTAGTGTGCGGTCAACCAGGGGTTTGACCCACCCTTCAAACTCAGCGCGGTCAATACGCAGGGAAACCAGCTTGCCGGCCACATTTGCCTGCAATGCAGCCTGTGGCGCATCTGACAAGGCTTCTCGGGCTGCCCGCGCAGCCACATACAAACCACGAAGTTCAGTCTTGTCTTGTACCTCAATCTGGTGCAGGCGACAGACGTGCTCTACGATGATGCGATCAAAGTCGTCGCCACCCAGTTGTGTGTCGCCGCCGGTAGCCACAACCTCGAATACCCCTTTGGCCAGGCGCAGCACCGAGACATCAAATGTGCCACCGCCAAGATCGTAGACGGCATAAACACCTTCGGCGGCATTATCCAGCCCGTAGGCAATCGCGGCCGCCGTAGGCTCGTTAAGCAATCGCAATACGGTAAGCCCGGCCAGACGGCCGGCATCACGGGTAGCCTGACGCTGTGCATCATCAAAATAAGCCGGTACCGTGATAACTGCACCAACCAGCTCGCCTCCAAGCACACCTTCTGCACGCTGACGCAAGACCCGCAATATTTCTGCCGATACCTCAACCGGGCTGACATCGCCGCGACGGGTTTTCAGGCGCACCATATCGTCGCCCTCGGCAAAGTCGTAAGCGACCCCTTCATGGCGCGCCTCAGCCAGAGAGCGCCCCATAAAACGTTTAACAGACGAAATCGTATTCAGGGCGTCAGCAGACTGCTGAGCCCGCGCCTCGTGGCCGACCTCGACCTCATTGGGTGCATAACGCACCACCGAAGGCAACAAGGCACGGCCGTGTTCGTCGGCAAGGATTTCGGGTACGCTGCTGCGCACGGACGCAACCAGTGAGTGCGTGGTACCCAGGTCGATACCCACCGCAAGCTTGCGCTGGTGAGGAACCGGGGATTCGCCCGGCTCGGAAATCTGCAATAAAGCCATAAATTCAGTGTTGACGGTCGGCCAGTTCGTGCGAGGCACTTTGCACTTCGGCCGCCAGTTTATCGATAAACATCCATTCACGTACCTTGCCGGCCGCCGCTTCAAAATTACGCTCGCGATCGATCAGGTCGGCAACGGATGCTTGCATTTGAACACGGGCCTGATGAATGTCGGACGCCAGGCGCGAAAAAGCCTCGGGGTCAGCCGAAGCGCGGGCATCATCCAGCGCTTCGCGCCATTCCATCTGACGCATCAGAAAGCTGCCGTCCATGCGGGTATTGCTTTCGGTTTGCAGATCGCACCCCGACTGCTCGCACAGGTAGCGGGCACGTAGCAAGGGCGACTTCAGTACCCGGTAGCCTTCGTTGATGGTCGAGGCCCACTGCATGGCGACACGTCGTTCTGCCGGCGAAGCCGTCGCAAAACGATCGGGATGCACGCGCGCCGCCATCTGGCGCCAGCGCGTATCAAGGGCAGACGCATCCAGTGCAAAAGCCTGCGGCAGCTCAAATAACGCGAAATAGTTTTCAGCCACGCGCGTTATACCGTGAAGGACTCGCCACAACCACAGGTGGCCTTTTCGTTGGGATTCGAAAACCTGAACCCTTCGTTAAGCCCTTCACGACCGTAGTCAAGCTGAGTGCCTTCAAGATACGGCAAGCTTTTGGCATCAACAAACACCTTGACACCAAAATGTTCAAACACCTGGTCATCTGCGTTGGGCTCGTCTACATACTCAAGCTTGTACGCCATACCGGAACAGCCCGTGGTACGAACACCGAGACGCAGACCCAGGCCCTTGCCACGTTTTGCGAGGTAACGGCTGACGTGGTCGGCAGCCTGCTGAGTCAGCGTAATAGTCATAAATAAACCTTGTCTTATTCGGGATGCTTTTCTTTGTAGTTCTGGACAGCCGCCTTGATCGCGTCTTCAGCCAGAATGGAGCAGTGGATCTTGACGGGCGGCAGGGCCAGCTCTTCGGCGATATGCGTATTGCGTATATCGAGTGCCTGATCAAGCGTCTTGCCCTTGACCCACTCGGTTACCAGTGAACTGGATGCAATGGCCGAACCGCAACCATAGGTTTTGAAGCGTGCGTCTTCAATAACGCCGGCCTCGTTGACCTTGATCTGCAGCTTCATGACGTCGCCACAGGCCGGCGCACCAACCATGCCGGTACCAATGCTTTCGTCGGATTTGTCAAAAGCCCCGACATTACGGGGGTTTTCATAGTGATCAATTACTTTTTCGCTGTAGGCCATGATGATGCTCCTGGTCGTAATGTGTTGAGAGGTTGGGCCTTAATGGGCAGCCCATTGAACCGAATTCAGATCGATGCCTTCCTGGGCCATTTCCCAAAGCGGCGACATATCGCGCAACCTGGCCACGCGCTCTTTGAGCAGGTTGACGGCAAAGTCGACGTCTTGCTCTGTTGTGAAACGGCCCAGGGTGAAACGAATAGAGCTGTGGGCCAGTTCATCGTTTCGCCCCAGTGCGCGCAACACGTATGAAGGCTCGAGGCTGGCCGAGGTGCATGCCGAGCCGCTGGACACCGCGAGTTCTTTGATGGCCATGATGAGAGATTCGCCTTCAACGTAGTTGAAACTGACGTTCAGGTTGTGCGGAACACGCTGGTTGATATCGCCGTTAAGGTAAACCTCTTCGATTTGCGACACCCCTTGCCACAGCCGATCGCGCAGGGCACGAATACGTTCATTTTCTGTTGCCATTTCAAGGCGGGCCAGACGGAAGGCCTCGCCCATGCCGACAATTTGATGCGTTGCCAGCGTGCCCGAGCGAAAACCACGCTCGTGGCCGCCGCCGTGAATCTGGGCTTCAAGACGAACACGGGGCTTGCGACGGATGAACAACGCACCCACGCCTTTGGGGCCATACGTTTTGTGCGCACAGAACGACATCAGGTCGACCTTGAGCTGCTGCAGGTCGATAACCACCTTGCCTGTTGCCTGGGCCGCATCGACATGGAAAACAACCCCTTTTTCACGGCAGATTTCAGCAATGGTGGCGATATCCTGGATAACACCGATTTCATTGTTGACATACAGCACCGATACGACACTGGTATCCGGGCGCAAGGCGGCCTTGAAGACATCAAGGTCAACCAGACCATTTTCAAGGACATCAAGATAAGTGACCTCGAAGCCCTGACGCTCTAGCTCGCGACAGGTATCAAGCGTGGCTTTGTGTTCGGTTTTAAGGGTAATGATGTGCTTGCCACGCTGGGCGTAAAAATGCGCGGCACCCTTGATGGCCAGGTTGATTGATTCGGTGGCCCCGGATGTCCAGACAAGTTCACGCGGGTCACAATTAACCAGCTGCGCAACCTCGGAACGCGCCTGCTCTACCGCTTCTTCGGCTTCCCAGCCATACGCATGGCTACGGGACGCCGGGTTACCAAAGTGTTCGTATAACCAGGGTACCATCTTGTCGACAACACGCGGGTCAACCGGCGTAGTTGCCGAGTAATCGAAATATACGGGACGGGAGGACATCGACCAACTCCTAAGTTACTTTATTCATGCAGGCAGCGGGGACGCAATTTTAGCGCTACCCACCTGCCCTACTCGCACGGCACTGTGACCTTTCGAGGCTTCAAGCAGGCGCATGCGTTGTTTATCGACCAAATCTTGCAGTGAAACGGAATCGAGGTATTCAACCATTTTGTGATTCAGGGTGCTCCAGAGCTCGTGTGTCATGCACTGGCCAGGCTCACCAACCCGCCCCACATTGCAATCTTGCTTACCACCACAGCTGGTGGCATCAAGGGGCTCATCGACCGCAAATACGATATCGGCCACGGTAATTTCGCGTGCCAGACGGGCCAGCGTGTAACCACCGCCAGGACCACGCACACTTTCAACAAGTTCGTGGCGGCGCAGCTTGCCGAATAATTGCTCAAGGTAAGACAACGAAATGTTTTGGCGCTGACTGATGGCTGACAGAGTGACCGGACCGCTGTGCTGACGCAACGCCAGATCAATCATGGCGGTTACGGCAAAACGCCCTTTTGTCGTTAAACGCATAGTGTTTTCCTTGCCTTAATATGTCTTGCCCGGGCAAAGCGCTGACTGGCAATAAAACCAGCCCGACCAATACCCGACTATTACGCTCAAGTATACACAATACCCGACTGAATTGCTAGGATTAACAGGCAAAAAAAACGGGCCAAAAGGCCCGGTTCGGGTAGGGTTAACTAGGCAGCCTGGTACTGGGTTACGCGTTTACGCACAACCTCGAGCACGCCCTGGCAAGCATCTTCAAGGCAATCAAGTACCTTGTTGAAGCCTTCAGGCCCCCCGTAGTACGGGTCGGCAATAGTGGCATCTTCGAACTCATTTGCGAAGCGCATAAGCAGCATGAGTTTATGCTGGTAAATTTTGGGGCACTGCTGCTGCAACGCAGAAAGATTTTCCCAATCCATAACCAGTATGAAGTCGAATTCGCGAAAGTCTTCGGCAGTAATTTGCCGGGCAACGCATTTGGAAATGTCGTAGCCGCGCTTGCGCGCAGCCGCCTGGGCGCGCGCATCGGGGCTTTCGCCAACGTGGAAGCCGTGGGTTGCGGCTGAGTCGACCCCTACGACGCTGGCAAGACCAGCATCGGTTACCATATGGCGGAACACACCCTCCGCGCTGGGGGAGCGACAGATATTACCCGTGCAAACGAAAAGTACCTTAGTCATCATGGGTGAGATTGTGCGGGAAAACCCGCAATTAGGCAATAGATTTCAATGCCGCACAGACCACAAGAATGTGACAGTCGCTCGGCGATTATCCCTACAATTTAAAGGGTTAATCGCCTGAATTCATGTTAAAAGGCAGACCGAAGGCCCGCATTTCTACAGGCCTGGCCCGTCTTTCAGCACCAGATCCCCTTGCATGCCACTGCGCCCATGAATACATCGGTACTGACCGCCCGAATTGCGGCAAAAGAAGGCTTCTCGCACTGCAGCATTTATGCCGCATAAAACGTTGCTTTAAAGCTACATTTGAAATCGTCTTTCAAAAGACTCAACCCAGCAAGGCCTTTTCTTTCAAGCGTGTCAGGGTATCGCGAGTGGCTGCTGCCTGCTCGAATTCCAGATTACGGGCCTGATCCATCATTTGCTTCTCAAGCCGCTTGATTTCACGCGCCAGCGCCTTTTCGTCAGACAACAACTCAAGTGGCACGGTTTCTTCCGGCACCTTGGTTGAGGTCACTTCAATGCCATCAATCATCTCGCGCACGGCCTTGTTGACCCCACGCGCAACAATGCCGTGTTCTTCATTGAAGGCCAACTGACGCAGCCGGCGCCGTTCCGTTTCATCGATCGCCCGCCGCATGGAATCGGTAATACGGTCGGCATACAGAATGGCGCGCCCCTGCAGGTTACGGGCGGCGCGGCCAATGGTCTGGATCAAGCTGCGTTCGGAACGCAGGAACCCCTCTTTGTCGGCATCCAGTATGGTCACAAGCGATACCTCAGGGATGTCCAGACCTTCGCGCAGCAGGTTGATCCCGACCAGAACATCAAATACCCCCAGCCGAAGGTCACGAATGATCTCGACGCGCTCGACCGTATCAATGTCGGAATGCAGGTACCTGACCTTCAAACCATTCTCGATCAGGTAGTCGGTCAGGTCTTCAGCCATACGCTTGGTCAGCGTTGTAACAAGCACACGCTCTTTGACGGCAATGCGTAACTTGGCCTCACCCAGCAAGTCATCGACCTGGGTCGTGGCCGGCCGCACTTCTACGACCGGATCGACCAGCCCGGTGGGCCGCACGACCTGCTCGACCACATTATCGGAATGCTCTTTCTCGTAGTGTGAAGGTGTTGCCGATACAAAAACGGTCTGGCGCATGCGCGCCTCGAACTCTTCCATTTTGAGCGGGCGGTTATCCATAGCCGAGGGCAAACGAAAACCGAAGGTGACCAGGGTCTCTTTGCGCGAACGGTCGCCCTTGTACATGGCACCCAGCTGACCCATGGTGACATGACTTTCATCAATCAGCATCAATGCATCAGCGGGTAGATAGTCAATCAATGTAGGTGGCGGCTCACCAGGGGCCGCCCCGGACAGGTGTCGTGAGTAATTTTCAATACCCTTGCAAAAACCAAGCTCTTGCAACATTTCCAGATCAAACCTGGTGCGTTGCTCAAGCCGCTGCGCCTCGACCAGCTTGTGGTCTGCGACCAACACCTTGACCCGGTCCCGCAATTCGGTCTTGATGCTCTCGATAGCGCGCAGCACCGTCTCGCGCGGGGTGACGTAGTGCGAGCGGGGAAACACCGTAAAGCGAGGTACGGTCTGGCGAACCTTGCCCGTCAGGGGGTCAAACAGCTCAAGCGTTTCAACCTCGTCATCAAACATCGAGATTCGTACAGCCAACTCGGCGTTTTCCGCCGGAAAAACATCAACCGTTTCACCACGCGCACGAAAGGTACCGCGCACGAAATCAACATCATTTCGCTCGTATTGCATGGCTACCAGTCGCCCCAGCAGCTCTTGCCGCCCGATGCGATCACCGGCACGCAGCGTCAGCACCATGGCATGGTAATCACCCGGATTACCAATACCGTAAATACACGACACCGACCCGACGATGATCGTGTCACGGCGCTCAAGCAGGCTTTTGGTAGCCGACAACCGCATCTGCTCGATGTGCTCATTGATTGACGAGTCTTTTTCAATGAACAGGTCACGGGCGGCCACATACGCTTCGGGCTGATAGTAGTCGTAGTACGAAACGAAATACTCAACCGCATTTTTCGGGAAAAACTCACGAAACTCGGCATACAGCTGCGCTGCCAGTGTTTTGTTGGGGGCCAGCACCAGCGCCGGACGACCCGTGCGGGCAATGACATTGGCCATGGTGTAAGTCTTGCCCGAACCGGTTACCCCAAGCAGCGTCTGGAACATCAGCCCGTCCTCAACCCCCTGGACCAACGCGTCAATAGCCGCAGGCTGATCACCTGCCGGCAGGTACGGCTGGTAAAGCTGGAACGGGCTGTTCGGGTACTGGACAAAGCCGGGTTCGGACATGCTGGACACCTAAGGGTAAACCCCTTATTATGTCATTGTTGTGTCGCTTGCGTGTACGCGTGTCGCGCGCACAACATTCCCGCGAACTTTCCCAACATACAGGCAACATGACCTCTATCTTCGAAGCTGTCGAACTGGCACCCCGCGATCCCATTCTTGGTCTCAACGAGCAGTACAACACCGATACTCGCACAGAAAAAGTCAATCTGGGCGTTGGTGTTTACTACGACGATGAAGGCCGCATCCCTCTGCTCAAAGCCGTTCAGCAAGCCGAGGCGCAGCGCATTCAGGCTGCTGCCGCACGGGGCTACCTGCCCATCGAGGGCCTGGCCACGTACAATAAAGGCGCACAAACCCTGTTGCTGGGTAAAGACTCTGAAATCACTGCCGCCGGTCGTGCACTTACCGTGCAAACGCTTGGTGGTACCGGCGCACTGAAAATCGGCGCCGATTTCCTCAAACAGATCTCGCCCGACGCCAAAGTGGTCATCAGCAACCCCAGCTGGGAAAACCACCGTGCCCTGTTTGAACGCGCCGGTTTCGTCGTAGAAAACTACCCGTACTACAACGCCGAAACCCATGGTCTTGATTTCGAAGGCATGGTTGCCGCGCTCAAGGCCTTGCCCAAAGGCACCATTGTCGTTCTGCACGCTTGCTGCCATAACCCTACCGGCGTTGACCCTACCGCAGCACAATGGCAAGAAATTGCCGCTACCGTCAAAGAAGCTGGCCTGGTGCCTTTCCTTGACATCGCCTACCAGGGCTTTGGCGATGGCCTCGAAGAAGATGCCGCGGTTGTTCGCATGTTCGCAGCCATGGGCATGACCATGCTGGTAAGCTCGTCGTTCTCAAAGTCTTTCTCGCTATACGGTGAGCGCGTCGGCGCACTGACCCTTATCTGCAGCTCGAAAGACGAAAACGCACGTGTGCTCAGCCAGATCAAGCGCGTGGTTCGCACCAATTATTCCAACCCGCCCACACACGGTGGCACCGTCGTTTCGGCCGTACTGAACACGCCCGAACTGTATGCCCTTTGGGTCGACGAACTCGGTCAAATGCGCAATCGTATCCGCGACATGCGCGCGCAACTGGTTCAAAAACTCAAAGATCACGGCGTCAAGCAAGACTTTGACTTCGTGCTTGCGCAGCGCGGCATGTTCTCGTACTCGGGCCTTACCGCCGCTCAGGTTGATGCCCTGCGTGACAAACACGGTGTTTATGCGGTTGGCAGCGGCCGTATCTGTGTAGCTGCCCTGAACAGCCGCAACATCGACTACGTTGCCAAGGCCATTGCCAACGTTATTGGCTAATACCATTGCAGGCACGAAGGGTGTCGCCTTCACGCTTGCCAAGGTAGCTGGCTTCATGCAAAATAGGGCTGTATATAAATACAGCCCTATTTTTATTTCATGGCCATCAAACTTACCGTTCGTCAGCAACAAATTCTAGACCTTATCCGTCACCAGCTCGAACGCACGGGTTTTCCACCAACGCGTGCCGAAATCGCGCGCGAACTCGGGTTTCGTTCAGCCAACGCTGCAGAAGACCATCTCAGGGCGCTGGCAAAAAAAGGGGCCATTGCACTTACCGCTGGTGCATCGCGTGGCATTCGCCTGCTTTCAGGCAGCAACCCGGCCAACGCCGTGCACCACCCCGACACCAGCCCTTCGGGCAACACCCTGCAAGGTGCGGTATCCGCAACCACCCAGGGCATAAAATCCGGGGTGGTTACCCCCCTTATCCGCCCATCCAGCGCAGGTGCGTTAACCCGGCTACCAGAATCACGCCTGTCAGATCACCTGCTGCTACCGGTCGTAGGTCGGGTTGCTGCCGGCAGCCCGATTCTTGCAGCCGAGCATGTCGATCGCGAAATCAGTGTCGAACCGGCACTGTTCACACAAACGCCCGATTATCTGCTTAAAGTACGGGGTCTTAGCATGCGCAATGCAGGCATCCTCGATGGTGACTTGCTGGCCGTCAAGAAAGTCGCCGATGCACGCAACGGCCAAATTGTCGTAGCCCGCCTGGGCGACGACGTGACCGTCAAACGCTTGCAACGCCAAGGCAAGCATGTCACGCTTTTGCCCGAAAACCCCGATTTTGAACCCATCGTAGTTACACCTGCCGACGACTTCACCCTTGAAGGTATTGCTGTTGGTCTGATCCGCACCCTGCAATAACGGGCGTATCAAGTGTGCCAGGGTTCTTGATGCGGCAAACCGCATGTGCTGCAGCCCGGATCGCACTGTTGGCGCAACCCGGGCGTTTTATGCAACCATCAATGCTTCATGAACGCATCATGGGAACTGTCATTGGCAGATGACGGCTTTGCACTGGCCAACGATTCGGCCGTAAGACGTGCAACTTCTTCATCAGACAATGGTTCGGGCATCGTCTGCAAGGCCACCTCAAGCACGCGGTCAATCCAGCGAACCGGCACAATTTCAAGATGGTTCTTGACGTTGTCGGGGATGTCGGCCAGATCTTTGACGTTCTCTTCGGGAATCAGGACGGTCTTGATACCGCCACGGTGTGCTGCAAGCAGCTTTTCCTTCAGTCCACCGATGGCAAGAACCTCTCCTCGCAATGTAATTTCACCGGTCATGGCCACATCGGCCCGAACAGGAATACCGGTAAGGGCAGAGACCATGGCCGTAGTGACGGCAATACCCGCTGAAGGACCATCTTTCGGTGTCGCCCCTTCGGGAAAGTGCACGTGGATATCGCGCTTTTCAAAGACGGATGAAAAGATGCCCCACTTGTGCGCCCGCGAACGTACAACCGTACGTGCTGCCTCGACTGACTCTTTCATGACATCGCCCAGCGAGCCGGTACGAATAACATTGCCCTTGCCCGGCATGTCAGCCGCTTCAATGGTCAGCAAGTCGCCGCCCACTTCTGTCCAGGCCAAACCAGTAACCTGACCCACCTTGTTTTCCATCTCGGCCATGCCGTAGGTATACCGGCGAACACCCAGAAAATCAGACAAATTGTCAGAGGTGATTACTACGGTCTGGACGGCAGCTGGCTTGGCACCCTTGCGCGCAGGCTTGACAGCCTGAGGGTTGGCTTCGAGCATTTTTTTAACGACCTTGCGGCACAGCTTGCTGACTTCGCGCTCGAGTGCACGCACACCGGCTTCACGCGTGTAGTAGCGAACAATGTCACGAATCGCAGACTCTTGCACTTCCATTTCACCATCGCGAACACCATTGTTCTTCATAAGCTTGGGCAGCAAGTGGTCAAATGCAATGTGCACTTTTTCGTCTTCGGTATACCCCGAAAGACGAATGACCTCCATACGATCAAGCAATGCTGGCGGGATGTTCAGCGTATTGCTGGTTGCCACGAACATGACATCGGAAAGGTCGAAATCAACCTCGATGTAGTGATCCTGGAAGGTGTGGTTTTGTTCAGGATCAAGTACCTCGAGCAAGGCCGAGGATGGATCACCGCGGAAATCGGCACCCATCTTGTCGATTTCATCGAGCAAAAACAGCGGGTTGCGTACAGCAACCTTGCTCATGTTTTGCAGGATTTTCCCTGGCATCGAGCCAATATAGGTACGACGGTGACCGCGGATTTCTGCTTCATCGCGCACGCCGCCAAGTGCCATGCGAACAAACTTGCGGTTTGTTGCACGGGCAATCGACTGACCCAGCGAGGTTTTACCTACACCCGGAGGCCCGACAAGACACAAAATTGGCGCTTTAAGCTTGTCTACACGCTGTTGCACTGCGAGATACTCGATAATGCGTTCTTTGACCTTTTCAAGGCCATAGTGATCGGCATCGAGCACATTCTCAGCGTTGGGAATCGAGCTGTTGATACGGCTTTTTTTGCGCCAGGGCAAACCCACCAGAGTTTCGATGTAATTGCGAACGACTGTAGCTTCGGCCGACATGGGCGACATGAGCTTGAGTTTTTTTAGCTCGGCTTCGGCTTTTTTCTGGGCATCTTTGGGCAGTTGGGCCGCTGCGATTTTCTTTTCGAGCTCTTCGATGTCAGCACCCTCTTCGCCTTCACCCAGTTCTTTCTGGATGGCTTTTACCTGCTCGTTCAGGTAATAGTCGCGCTGACTTTTTTCCATTTGCTTCTTGACGCGACCACGAATACGTTTTTCGACCTGAAGAATGTCGATTTCGGACTCAAGTTGCGACAGCAGTTTTTCAAGACGCTCTACCGTACCAAGCACTTCAAGCAAATCTTGTTTCTGGTCAATTTTAAGTGGCAAATGAGCAGCCACTGTATCTGCCAGTCGGGACGCTTCGTCAATGCCACTGAGCGATGTGAGAATTTCCTGCGGGATCTTCTTGTTCAGTTTGACGTACTGCTCAAACTGGGCCACAACAGCACGGCGCAGGGCTTCCGCCTCGGCGCTTTGAGACGCTTCGGGCTCGACCGCGAGCACGTTAGACATGAAATGCGTGTCAACATCGGCAACCGACCCGATTCTGGCGCGCTGAAGGCCTTCGACAAGCACTTTTACGGTGCCATCGGGCAGCTTGAGCATTTGCAAGATACTCGCAACGCACCCGATCTCGTGCAGATCGTCGGGTGTCGGATCGTCTTTGCTGGCTGATTTCTGAGCCACCAGCATAATATTGTTACCGGCCTCCATGGCCACTTCGAGCGCCTTGATCGAGCGTGGACGACCGACAAACAGCGGGATAACCATGTGAGGAAATACCACCACGTCCCGCAAAGGCAAGAGGGGCAAGTCCATTGGTTCTGAAGAGAGAATCGGGCTCGCAGACATAGTATTTTCCTTAAAAAACGCTGCTTTAGAAGCAAAAGGGAAGCCTGCGCCTCCCTTTTGTAGTACTGCATGTATCGCACATATGGCGACGATTACGACGTTTTCAAGACCCCATCAGGCGGCTGCATTCTTCAGCTTCTGTTCGGCGGCTTTGGAACCATCGTCGTCAGATGACGCTTCAGCCTTGTCGGCATAGATGAGCAAGGGTGACCCACCAGCGGCAACGGCATTTTCGTCAAGTATCACCTTTTTGACGTTTTTCTGCGAGGGAAGTTCATACATGGTGCCCAGCAACGCCTGTTCAACAATTGAGCGCAAGCCGCGTGCACCAGTGCGACGCTTGAGGGCCCGCTGGGCAATGGCACTCAGGGCCTCGGGGCTGACTTCGAGCTCGACGTCTTCCATTTCAAACAGCTTCTGGAACTGTTTGATAATGGCATTTTTAGGCTCGGTAAGAATGCGGACCAGCGTGTCCTCTTGAAGTTCTTCAAGGGTGGCAACCACCGGCAGTCGCCCCACCAGTTCGGGGATAAGACCAAACTTGACCAGATCTTCGGGCTCGACCTCGGCAAAGAGCTCACCTACACCTCGCTCTGATTTGTTGCGCACCGACGCCGAGAAACCGATACCTGATTTTTCGGTACGGTCCTGGATAACCTTTTCAAGCCCGTCAAAGGCACCCCCCACAATGAACAGGATATTGGTCGTGTCAACCTGAACAAAATCCTGATTGGGGTGCTTGCGCCCGCCCTGTGGGGGGACAGATGCAACCGTACCTTCAACGATTTTCAGCAAAGCCTGTTGTACACCCTCGCCCGAGACGTCACGCGTAATGGACGGGTTGTCAGATTTGCGCGAAATCTTGTCAATTTCATCGATGTAGATAATGGCACGCTGTGCCTTTTCGACATCGTAGTTGCAGTTCTGAAGCAGCTTTTGAATGATGTTTTCAACGTCTTCACCGACATAACCCGCTTCAGTCAGCGTGGTAGCGTCAGCCATGACAAACGGAACATCAAGCATGCGCGCAAGGGTTTGAGCCAGCAAGGTCTTGCCCGAACCGGTAGGACCGATGAGCAAGATATTGCTTTTTGACAGTTCTACCTCGTCGCCCTTAACGTCACCATAGCGGATACGCTTGTAGTGGTTGTAGACAGCGACGGCAAGGCTGCGCTTGGGCTTGTCTTGCCCGATGACATAACCATCGAGAAAAGTCTTGATCTCTTGCGGGGTTGGCAATTCGTTGCGCACAGCATTACGTGCCGCCTCTTTGGTTTCTTCACGAATAATGTCAGTGCATAAATCTATGCACTCATCGCAAATGAACACCGAGGGGCCGGCAATGAGCTTGCGCACCTCATGCTGGCTTTTGTTGCAAAACGAACAATGCAAAGCCTTCTCGGCTGCAGGTCCTTTTTTATCGGGCATATGACTCTTTGACTAACTGTTTAAGGGCTATTCGTCGGAACGTGACACCAGCACCTTGTCGATCAGGCCGTAGGCCTGGGCGTCAGCGGCAGACATGAAGTTGTCGCGCTCGGTGTCTACTTCAATGCGCGCGACAGGCTGCCCGGTGTTTTCGGCCAGAATATTGTTCAGGCTTTCACGCAGGTTCAGGATTTCACGCGCCTGGATCTGGATATCAGAGGCTTGCCCCTGAGTGCCACCAGACGGCTGATGAATCATGATGCGTGAGTTGGGCAGCGCATAGCGCTTGCCCTTGGTGCCGGCCGCCAGCAAAAACGCCCCCATGCTGGCCGCGATGCCTGTACACAAGGTGGAGACATCGGGCTTGATGAACTTCATGGTGTCGTAGATGGCCATACCGGCATACACTGACCCACCCGGCGAATTGATGTAGAGCGAAATATCTTTGCCCGGGTTCTCGGACTCGAGAAACAGCAGCTGCGCTACTACCAGGTTGGCCGAATGGTCGTTGACCGGGCCGACAAAAAAAATGACCCGCTCGCGCAACAAACGCGAGTAGATGTCGTAAGAACGTTCGCCACGACCAGACTGCTCTACAACGATGGGCACGTAGCCCAGCCCTGTAGGCACGACCGAATCACCACCGTGCATCGCCGCGTAGAAATCAGTGAATCGCTGCATTTATGCAGCCCCCATCAGTTCGTCAAATTCAGCTTTTTCGTCAGTAACCTGGGCTTTTTCAAGCACATGGTTGACCACGTTGTCTTCGAGCACAATGGATTCGATTTCAGCGCGGCGCTGACGGTCGGACAAATAGTAGGCAACAACCTGTGCAGGCTGCTCGTAGTTCTGGGCCAGCTCTTCGATACGGGCGCGCACTTGTTCAGGTTTGGCTTGCAATTCGGCCTTGCCAACCAGCTCGGACACCAGCAGCCCAAGACGGACACGACGCTCGGATTCGGCGCTGAAGGCTTCAGCCGGAATGGGCAGGCTGTCGGCGTTAGGCACACCGCGCGCTTTCAGATCGGCACGGGCAGCATCGATGCGGCTTTGGGTGTCACCTTCGACCAGGGCCTTGGGCACATCAAAGGACACAGCGGCGGCCAGGGCGTCAAGGACGCTGGCTTTGGTACGTGACAACGCACGTGCCTTGGCTTCGCGTTCGATGTTGTTGCGAATATCGGCCAGGAGTTTTTCTACATCGCCTTCGGGCTGCCCCAGTGACTTGGCAAACTCGGCGTCGAGTTCCGGCAAAATGGCTTCAGCCACTTCAGTAACCTTGATTTCAAAGTCGGCTTTCTTGCCTGCAACTTCCTTGCCAGCGTAGTCGGCGGGGAATTCAAGCGGGAACGTTTTGGTGTCGCCGGCTTTCATGCCGCGAACTGCTTCTTCGAACTCGGGCAGCATGCGGCCCTGACCCAACACGAAAGAGAACCCTTCAGCCGAGCCACCTTCGAATGCAACGCCATCGATCTTGCCGACAAAGTCAAGCGTGACACGGTCATCGTCTTGTGCCTCGCGACCATCGCGGGCTTCAAAGCTGGCACGCTGCTTGCGCAGGATATCAACAGTGCGCTGCACTTCGGCATCGCCAACCTCGACATTGGAACGCGTTACTTTAAGTGTGGACAGGTCGGGCAGTTCTACATCGGGATAGACTTCAAACGTTGCCGAAAAAGCCAGTTGGCCGTCTTCAACACCTTCAGTTTTGGGTTCAAGGCTGGGCGTACCGGCAACACGCAGTTCGGTTTCTTTAAGCAGGTTGTCAAGTGCACGACCTACTTCGGTGTTGATGACATCGTAGCGGATACCTGGGCCGTGACTGCGCTCGACCATGGCGAGCGGGGCCTTGCCAGGGCGAAAACCTTGGATTTTTGCGGTACGTGCGACGCGCTTGAGCTGCGTCTGGACTTCTTTTTCGATGTCGGCCATCGAAACGACCAGATCAACACGGCGCTCAAGGCCGGACAGAGTTTCAACCACGGGCTGCATTAGGGACCTATATAAATTAGAAGTAAAAGACAAATAGATGAAATGAACAGACCATTTTACCGGAAAACCCGGGGGCATCTGCCGGCGTCTGTGCCGACGCAGAATAACCTGCCCCATGGCCGGACAGTCAATGGCATTTAATCTGTTTTTAACATATCTGACTCGCGACCTTCCCGGGTAACCCTTTCCAGCACGGGGGAAAGGTCAGTCTGGACCACGAACAGACCAGGCGGAACAAAGCGGTAACATGGGTTTAACTGATGCAAATGAAAGATTCTTGCCAGCAATGTCAACCCCAGCCCGGAACCCTCGATGGCCGCATGCGCCGGGTGCCGGAAAAAACGCTCACCAAGGCGCCGGATATCCGGCTCATGGCCCGGCACCACGATATTGCTGACCTCGAAGATGCCCTCTGACGTAAAACGCACGGTTACCGTTGATTG
>JBAYOZ010000008.1:0-21371 GCA_041677965.1 Pusillimonas sp. | reverse complement strand
CATTACTGGATCAGTTTAATTGGCCATTAACAATAGGGCTTTGGAACCTGTGACGCGGCACAACCTGCCAGAGCGAGGACGCCAAGCACAACGATAATTTTCTTCCAGAGCATCAAAACAATTCTTTAAAATGTAACGAAAATGCGATTTTAGTTACATCATACTCATTTCTTGCTTGATGCCCAACTTTTAGGCTTGAGGTTCTATTGATCCGATTACGCCAAACTATCCAGTTTGCGCCATTTCAAAAAACCAAAAAAAACACCGCCTTTAAAGGGCGGTGTTAGCGACGAATGGATATAAAAATGCTGCTGTTTTCTTTAACCACCACCCCAAAGGGATGGTAAAGACAATGAAAGAAATAAACAGAAACTACAATATTTCTTTTAACCACCATCTCGAAAGATGGTAACAACAATAAGAAAAAGCAGATCCAATCCAATCGTCACGTTTAACCCCACGCTGTTTGCAGTAAGGTTGCTTTAATTATACATATTTAATGAGTCTGTGCAAGGCCTATTAAGAGTTTGTCAGGATAAGTGTTTTATACCAGTGCTTGCCTGTTCTTAGTCTATGAGAGCCTGGCTCGCAGCTCAGTATCCGTCCGGTGAAAACTACGAGGTCAGGTTCAGGTGTGCGAGTCGCGCACTTTCTGATCGTCAAGACAGTCAATGCAGCCAGAAAGCATCTGGGACAACTCATCACTCTGGTGGTAGAGCGTCATGAGAAATCTATGAATGGAACTGCTGTCCAAGTCAGCATCGGCCGGGGACATCATGAGGTAGGGTTCGAGCGTGTATTTGATCCGTCGTGCCCTTGCTGATGCAGCCGACAGCAACACCAAGGGATGTGCGTCGGGGTTCAGCAGCAAAGGTGGCAAATGTTCGATGCTTGCGGGGATCTCGCCAGTATCATCGCAGCATTGAATCGAGTAACGAGTGTGTTTCACATTGGCTTCCTGAAAAGTGGTGACTTCGCCAGTATGGCGCTGTGTTTGCAGGAAGCAAGGGCGGTTGGGACAAGAATGTCATAGTGGAGATGGCTACGCGATTAAGCGCTATCGGACGTACAAGAAAAATTTGAAATTATCGACTTAGCGGTTCCACTTTGCGCGGCTTGCTCATTGGGACGGCACAGATGGGTCGTGTGTGATGGGCAAGTCGTGCATGTGTTGCAGTCGCGCATCGTTTGCCATTATTTTTTGCAGACTCCCGACAAATTTTGTCCTCACGTTGTCCTCGGCAAAAAAAAGGCCCTCATTTCTGAGGGCCTTTTTCTGCGGAGAACCGCATGAATGCTTGGTGCCGGTTAACGGATTCGAACTGTTGACCTTCGCATTACAAGTGCGCTGCTCTACCAACTGAGCTAAACCGGCAAGACGCTTAATATACTACGAAATCGGGTTTGATTTCAAGCGAAAGGCCATGAAAATTTGCGGGTAAAGTTATACGCTAATGAAAAATCAGCTTTTTATTGCCACTGTCGTCAAACCGCCGGAAACTCGCCATCACCGCCGGCCAGCCAGTTGGCACCACGACGGTACAGGTTTTCGACTTCCGGCCCGGTTAGCATGGGCATGTCCATTTTGACGTTGTAGCCGATGCGTGTCTGGATGTAGGCCAGATGACGGTATCCGGCCGGCATACTGGCCAGCGCAGCTTGATCAAGTTTGAGCTGCGCCGCTGGATCAACCGGGTCAATGCGGTCTTTTTCGTAGATGGGCTGGCGGTGAAGAACCTTCCATTGCCCTTCGTGGCGCACCATGAAGTCATAGAATCGGCCGGTGCAGACGACATCGCACATGACGCCCTCGACATCACCGCGTTGCGAGATTGTCATTTTGGTTTGCGCGATGGCCCTGTCGCCGTTGATCTCAATCGCTGAGCCACCCAGAAAGTGAAGGATGCTGACACCCTTCTTCCAGCCTTCCTGGGTGACACGGATGAAGTCTTTGTGGTGGCCTTGAAACCAGGTGGCCATCATGGCGCCGTCGGGGTGCCAGACGGTTGCGAAGCGTTCCCAGTCACCGGCGTCACGCCAGACAGCCCAGCGTTCAACAGTTTGGCGAATATACAGTTCGTCTTGCAGCAGCGTATCCATGATGTCTCCGGTTTTGACTCGAGATAGACAGCGATCCGGCCTGTCATTTCTGAGCCGGTGCGTTCATTTCCTAGCCTTGTTATTTGATGATTTTAAGCTGAGGCCGCTTGGCGCCATTGTCCGGTGGTAGCTCGTTGTCCGGTGCAGGGCCAGCGGCCGATGCCGGTGCAACGGGCGGGTTCTCGGCTTCAGCAACAAACTCGCCGCCCGGGTAGGGCAAGGAAGGCTCGATTTCGAAGCCCATGCCAGCACCCGTTTCGCGCGCATAAATGGCCGAGACAGCGGCGACCGGCACAAAGATATGCTCGGTAATGCCGCCGAAGCGAGCCTGGAATTCAATGTAATCGTTGCCCAGGACCAAACCGTTGGTGGCCAGCCAACCCACATTCAGGGTGATCTGGCCATCGTGGATGTGCGCTAGTGGCACGACGGTATTCTGGTCGACGGTTACAACGATATGTGGCGTATAACCGTTGTCGGTGCACCATTCGTGCAGTGCGCGGATCAGGTAGGGTTTGGTCGAGGACTCGGACATGGTGCTTAGCGTCGCATGACTTTTTCAGAGGGGGTCAGCGCCTCGATGTAGGCAGGGCGCGAAAAGATACGTTCAGCGTACTTCTGGATGGGTGCTGCATTTTTGGGCAGTTCGATGCCGTAGTGATCAAGGCGCCACAACAGCGGGGCTACGGCAACGTCGAGCATCGAGAACTCTTCGCCCAGCATGAACTTGTTCTTGATAAGCAGCGGGGCCAGTTGTGACAGGCGATCGCGGATGTTCTGGCGTGCGTGTTCGCGGGCCTTTTCGTCGGTGTTGGTACGGTCTTCAAGCACGCCAACATGGACAAACAGCTCTTTTTCGAAATTGAACAGGAACAGTCGTGTGCGTGCGCGCATGACCGGGTCGGCGGGCATCAGTTGCGGGTGCGGGAAGCGCTCGTCAATGTATTCGTTGATGATGTTCGACTCGTACAGAATCAGGTCGCGCTCGACGAGAATCGGCACCTGCCCATAGGGGTTCATGACCGAAATGTCTTCGGGCTTGTTGTACAGGTCGATATCACGGATTTCGAAATCCATGCCTTTTTCAAACAGCACGAAACGGCAGCGCTGGGAGAATGGGCAGGTAGTTCCGGAGTAGAGCACCATCATGGCGAGGGATCCTCTGAGTAAGAAAACAAGAGCTTGAAAAATCGTTGCTCAGAAATGGAAACAGGCGTAAGGGGTTACGCCTGGTTTCCGGAAGGGTAACGGCGCGGACACCGTTACGTTGGATGCAGCAGTAAATACGTTACTTTACGTGCTTCCAGTAGGCAGCGTTCAGACGCCATGCAACCACCAGGAACAGGCCCAGGAACAACAATACCCAGACACCAATTTTCTTGCGCAGCAGCTGGTCGGGTTCAGCCATCCAGCCCAGGAAGTTGGCCAGGTCGGCAACGTCGTTGTCGAATTTGGCCTGGTTGGCTTGCGAAGCGTAGTTGAACAGGACGTCTGTTTTTTCAACACCGCGGTAGTTCGAGAGCACTTCAGTTTTTTGCTCTGAAAAACCTTGGGGGTCGAATGTGGTTGTTGCGCGTTCCCATTCGGTTTTGCCGTCATTTTCAACGCGATGGGTATGTGCGTTGGAGTACGTGACCGGACCCTGGAGATTCCAGAGCACGTTTGGCATGGCGACGCTTGGGAATACCGCGTTGTTCCAGCCCGAAAGCTTGGAGGTGTCGCGGTAGAACGCACGCAGGAACGTGTACACGTAGTCAACACCGGTAGGCCCAAGGTTAACCGACTTTGCGCGTGCAATGACGGACAGGTCTGGCGGGGCAGAGCCGAACCAGGCATTACCGTCGGTGCGACGCATGGCCACGGTCATGAGATCGCCGACCTTGTCAGAAGTGAACAAAAGATTTTTGGTGATCTCTTCTTCGGTCAGGCCGATGTCGGTGAGCTTGTTGTAGCGCATTGAAACGGCGCTGTGACAGTTCAGGCAGTAGTTGACGAACAGTTTGGCACCATTTTGCAGGGATGCCATGTTGTTGATGCGGTCGGGTGCGCGGTCAAGCGGGTAATCGCTTCCGGCCGCCGCGGCGACGGTGCAGGTCAGGGAAAGCGCCAAGGCACCAAGCAGCTTTTTAATCATAATCGTTCCGTGTCGGTTAGGCTTAGTGAGCAGTGAACGTGATGCGGTCAGGGACCTGTTTAAAGGTTCCCAGACGGCTCCAGACAGGCATCAGCAAGAAGAAGCCAAGGTAGATCAGGGTGCCGATCTGGCTCATCAGGTTGAATACCGGGCTGGGTGCTTGTGTGCCAAGGTAACCCAGGACAACGAACGTGGTCAGGAAGATGGCGTACAGATACTTGTGCCATGTCGGGCGATAGCGAATCGAGCGTACAGGCGAATGGTCAAGCCAGGGCAGGAAGAACAGAATGACCACCGAGCCACCCATGGCCACAACACCCCAGAACTTGGCATCAATGATGCGCAACAGAACGGCAACAACCAGCAAGATGACCGGAACGGCCACGCGCCAGATGCCGCGGAGGTTGCTCTTGATGAACAGTGCAATGGCACCCAGTACCGAAGCGCCCGCCAGAACCCAGGTGAAGTCAGCAGTAATGGCACGCAGCATGGAATAGAACGGCGTGAAGTACCAGACCGGGGCAATGTGAGCCGGTGTTTTCAGGGGGTCTGCAGGGATGAAGTTATTGAATTCGAGGAAGTACCCGCCCATTTCAGGGGCAAAGAACACAATCGCAGCGAACACAATAAGGAAGCCTGCCACACCCATGATGTCGTGAACCGAGTAGTAGGGGTGGAAAGGAATGCCATCAACGGGATGGCCATTGCTGTCTTTGGGGCCTTCTTTGATTTCAACGCCGTCGGGGTTGTTTGAGCCCACTTCGTGCAGTGCAATGATGTGCGCAACCACCAGGCCGATAAGCACAAGGGGGATGGCAATGACGTGGAAGGCAAAGAAGCGGTTCAGGGTGGCATCGGAAACAACGTAGTCACCACGGATCCAGAGCGACAGCTCGGGGCCGATGAACGGAATGGCCGAGAACAGGTTCACAATAACCTGGGCACCCCAGTAGGACATTTGCCCCCAGGGCAACAGGTAGCCCATGAATGCTTCGCCCATCAGGCAAAGGAAAATGGCCATGCCGAATACCCAGACCAGTTCGCGGGGTTTACGATAAGAACCGTAGAAAAGGCCGCGCAGCATGTGCAGGTAGACAACCACAAAGAACATCGACGCACCGGTAGAGTGCATGTAGCGGATCAGCCAGCCCCAGGGCACTTCACGCATGATGAACTCGACCGAATTGAACGCCAGTGCGCCATCGGGTTTGTAGTTCATGACAAGGAAGATACCGGTAACGATCTGGATGACCAGCACAAGCAGCGCCAGCGAGCCAAAGAAGTACCAGAAGTTGAAGTTCTTGGGAGCGTAGTATTCCGACATGTGCTCTTTGAACAGCTTGGTCAGCGGGAAGCGCCGATCAATCCACCCTAAGAGGCCTGTCGTTTCGACGGTTTTTTCACCAGCCATGGAAACGGTTCCTTTTTCTATTTGTGGCGTATATTTGGATTAGGTTTGAATGGCTTACGCCTTGTTGTCTTCGTCAACACCGATGACAACGCGGGTGCCATCGGGCGAAAACTCGTAGGGGGGGACTTCGAGGTTGTCGGGCGCGGGCTTGTTTTTAAACACGCGGCCGGCCAGGTCGAAGGTAGAGCCATGGCAGGGGCAGAAAAAGCCGCCTTCCCAGTCGGCAGGTAACCCTGGACCCGGTTCAGCGGCCAGTTCGGGTGTGGGTGAGCAGCCCAGGTGGGTACAGATACCTACAGCAACCAGAAATTCGGGCTTGCGCGAACGCCATTCGTTTTTGGCGTATGCTGGCGTGTAGCCCGGGCGATCAGAGTTGGGGTCGGCCAACTGGCCGTCAAGGCCTTTGAGCTTGGCCAACTGGTCGGGGGTGCGATGCAGCACCCATACCGGTTTGCCGCGCCATTCGACGGTGCGCATTTCGCCCGGAGGAATGGATGCAATGTCGAGCTCGACCGGCGCACCGGCGGCTTTTGCTTTTTCAGAGGGCGCGAAGCTGCCGACAAAGGGTACTGCAGTGGCTACGCCAGCCACGCCACCAACGGCACAGGCGGTGGTAACCCAAAGACGTCGCGACGGGTCGGCTGGAAGGTTGCCCAGATCAACCGCAACGGCGTCAGCGTGCTGTGACTTGTCCTGACTCATTCTTGTATCCTTAATTCATGCCCCATGAAAAGGCATTGCATTCAACGTTTTTACCGTATTGAATATTCTATCAACCGCGTATTATAGCGTTAGCCCGACGATGGGTGAATTAACCGGAGATAAAAACATGAGTAAAGGGAAGGGCTTTATTGCCGAGTTTCAGGCGTTTGCGGTACGCGGCAACATGATTGACCTTGCCGTGGGTGTCATTATTGGCGCTGCCTTCGGCAAAATCATTGATTCGCTGGTCAAAGATGTGATCATGCCGCTGATCAGTTTCATTCTGGGCGGGCAGGTTGATTTCTCGAATCTGTTTTTCGTTCTCAAAGAACCCGAGAACTACACCGGGCCTTACACCTATGACGCGTTGGTTAAGGCCGGGGGTAATGTATTTGCCTGGGGTAATTTCATAACCATTCTTATTAACTTCATTTTGCTGGCTTTCGTGGTGTTTTTGATGGTTAAGGCCGTCAACAAGTCTCGCGAACGCCTGGCCAAACAGGAAGAAAAGGCCCCGGCCGCGCCTGCACCCACACCCGAAGACGTTGCCCTGTTGCGTGAAATCCGCGATTTGCTCAAGAAATAAACGGCCTGGCCAGGCCGTGTAAATCGTTTATATCGGGTTGTCCTGGTCAATGAACTCGACCAGGACATCAAATTGCGCTGCAATGGCTTGTCCCAGGGCCTGAACGCCATACCGTTCGGTGGCATGGTGGCCGGCGGCAATGAATGCGACGCCGGTTTCGCGGGCCAGATGGTAGTTTTGCTCAGATGCCTCGCCGGTTATATACAGGTCGGCACCAGCCTCGACAGCAGCCTGCATGAAGCCTTGTGCTCCCCCGGTGCACCAGGCCACTTTTTCGGGTCGTGTGCCGGCATCACCGATCACCAGTGGTTCGCGGCCCAGTGCGGTACGAATGTTTGCTGCGATTTCTTGCAGCGTGCCACCGGCCTGGGTATGCCCCAGCCAGACCAGGTTGTCTGGCCCGCAACTGTGCAGGTTGCCATTGGCGTCGCGTTCGGGGGTCAGGCCCAGCACCGCCCCAAGCCGGGCGTTGTTGCCCCATTCGGGGTGGGCGTCCAGCGGCAGGTGGAAGCCGAATACATTCAGTTCGTTGGCCAGCGCCAGCTGCAGGCGACGGCGTTTGGGGCCACGCACGCGGGGGTCTTCGTTTTTCCAGAACCAGCCATGGTGCACAATGACGGCGTCGGCATGTCTGTCGATGGCAGCCTGAAGCAGGGCCTCTGACGCTGTGACACCGGTCACAATTCGCTTGATATGTGCAGTGCCCTCTACTTGTAGCCCGTTGGGGCAGTAGTCTTTGAATGCGGCAACGTTAAGGGCTGTGTCCAGCCATTGGGCCAGTTCGAGGGTGGCGATGCCGGTGGGTGTTGTCATGGGCTGCGGGCTCCGTTTCCAGTGATGCAACACAAAATTTAACTGAATTGATGTGACGCTGCAGGGTGCCAGTCGCCAACGCATTGCCATAACGGGCAGCGGCATTGAATAATGTGGTTTATTGAAACAGGTGAAGGCATGATGAACAGATTAAGCGACGCAACCCTTGGCCAGCTGCCGTTGGCCGTGCCACGGCCCAACTACGATCGCGGGGCCATCGGTATGCGTATTGTGCATCTGGGGGCTGGCGCTTTTTTTCGCAGCCATCTGGCTGTTTATGCCGATGAACTTTTGAACCATGGCCAGTTGCAATGGGGTGTCTGCGCCGTCAGTATCCGTCACCCTGGCATAGATCAGGCACTTGCACCGCAAGATGGTTTGTATACGGTATTGTCGCAAGACGGGCGTCATGCGCAGCCGCGCGTTGTAGGAAGCCTGAAACAGGTGCTCGGCCTGTCCGGGCAGCGCCAGCAGGTTAGCGATGCCCTGCTCGACCCGCAAACGGCCATAGTGTCATTGACCATTACCCACCGGGGCTACTGTTACGACCCGCAGTCCGACTGCCTTGATCAGGCCATGCCGGAAATTGATGCCGACCTGCGTTCGCCAACAACACCCCATTCGGCCATCGGTTTGCTGGCGTGGGCGATTGCCCGGCGCATGCAGCTTAACCTCAAGCCATTCACCTTGCTCAGTTGTGACAACATCCCCGCCAACGGCAAAGTGCTGCAGCGTGTGCTGGCCAATTACATTGAAAAAGCGCAGTCGCAGTTGGGGGCCGAAGGGTTGCTGCGCCATTTCATGGAGCAGTACGCATGCCCATGCACCCTTGTTGATCGCCTGACGCCACAGGTGCATGAGTCAGATCGTGAACTGACGGCGCAGTTGTTGGGGCTGGAAGATGCCGCTCCGGTTGTAACCGAGCCCTATGCCTTGTTTGTGATTCAGGACTGGTTTTGTAATGATCGCCCGCGCTGGGAAGACGTGGGCGTTATCGTAACGTCCCATGTGGCGCCCTACGAACAAATGCGTTATCGCCTGCTTGATGCCGGGTATCTGGCGTTGGGCCTGCTGGGCGGTTTGGCCGGTTGCCCGACCTTGTATCAGGCCATGCAGCGTCCCGAGGTTACGTTGTTTCTGGTGGGCTTGATGTCTGATGCCGGGCAAACGCTTGGCCGTCATGCCGGATTTGACTGGGAAGATTTCCAGCAGCAGTGGCTCAATCGCCTGGCAAACCCGTCGTTACGCCTGTCAACCGCGCTTTTGCTTGAAGAGGTCAGTCGTGTTCTGCCATACGCGGTGTTGCCTGTTATTCAAGAGCGGTTGCAAAAAGGGTTGTCCATCGATCGTCACGCCCGGGTAGTGGCCGCATGGCTGCGCTATCTCATGCGTGCGGCAAGCTCATTGACGCCATGCGACGATCCGGGGGCAAAATCGCTTGTCGAACAAATCCGGTCGTTAGGCGGTGAATCTGCCGATCCGTTCGTTCTGGCCGAGCGTGTCGTGTCGATGCCAGCGGTTTTCGGCGCAAAGCTGGCCGACAACCTTGAGTTTCGTCGTTGTGTCACGCAGCAGCTTCTGGATTTGCTTGATGCATTTCCCAGCGCCACGCGTCTTCACACATCTGACTGATGCCCTGGCTGGCGGCCCACCCCAGGGTGTGCTCTGCCAGTGTCGTATCGGCCCAGCAGGCGGCAATGTCACCGGGCCGTCTTGGGGCAATATCGTAAGGTATGGGCCGCCCGCTGGCGGCCTCAAAGGCCTTGACCATTTCCAGCACTGAAAACCCTTTGCCGGTACCCAGGTTGACGGTAAGCAGCGTTTGCGTCTGGCGTTCGCAGTGGCGCAATGCCGCCAGATGGCCTCGGGCCAGATCCATGACATGAATGTAATCGCGCACGCCGGTGCCGTCGGTGGTGTTGTAGTCATTGCCGAACACCTGCAGCCGGGGGCGTGACCCTGTGGCAACCTGTGCAACATAGGGCATCAGGTTGTTGGGAGTACCCTGGGGCGCTTCGCCAATCAGGCCACTGGGGTGTGCGCCCACCGGGTTGAAATAACGCAGTCGCGCAATTCGCCAGCCGTCTTCCGAGGCGTGCAGGTTTTCAAGAATGTCTTCGATAACCAGTTTTGTATGGCCGTAGGGGTTGGTGGCCGAGCGTGGGTGGTCTTCGGTGATGGGGAGGGTGACCGGGTCGCCGTATACCGTTGCCGATGATGAGAAGACAATGGTTTTGACGCCTGCCTTGCGGGCGGCCTGGAACAGGCAAACGCTGCCGCTGACATTGGCGCTGTAGTAGTCCAGCGGAACCCGTGTTGATTCGCCCACTGCCTTCAGGCCGGCAAAATGCAGGATGGCGCTTACTGTGTGCTGCGTAAACAGCGCTTCCAGCAAGCTGGCATCGCGAATATCGCCCTGGATGAAATCGGGCCGCAGGCCGCAGATGCGTTCAATCCGCTCAAGCACAGCGCGGTCACTGTTGCACAGATTGTCAAGAATAAGGACACGGTAACCTGCCTGCAAAAGCAGAACGGTTGTGTGGCTGCCGATGAACCCGGTGCCGCCGGTAACAAGAATGGTCGAAGTCATGGCACGATTCTAGCGCGAGGCAATGGCGTTCGGGTGTGGCGCTTTGCCGGGTTGCTAGTCTTTATAATCGCGCCATGACTAAAAAAATACTCATTGTGCGCACGTCATCGCTGGGCGATCTGGTCCACATGTTGCCGGCCATATCCGATATTGCCCGTCATGTGCCTGGTGCGCAGATTGACTGGCTTGCCGAAGAGGGCTTTGCCGAGATTCCCGGCTGGCATCCGGCCGTGCATGAGGTTATCAGGGTGGCGCACCGACGCTGGCGCAAAAGCTGGTGGTCGGCCCAAACCCGGGCCGAGCGCGCTGCACTTAAAAGAAACCTGGGCGCACGCACCTACGATATTGTGCTGGACATGCAGGCCCTGATGAAGTCTGTCTGGCTGGTGCGCCAGGTCAAGGGCGAACGTCATGGCCTTGACTTCAAATCGGCACGCGAGCCCCTGGCGTCATTTTTTTATGATGTCCGGCATCGGGTCGAGTTCTGGCAGCCGGCTGTGCCCCGTCAGCGTCTGCTGGCAGGCCTGGCCCTGGGTTATACCCCCGATGGCCCCCCTGATTTTGGTCTGCAGGCATTTACTGAAGGTCAGCCCATAGGGCCTTATGCAGTAATCATGCCCTCGGCCAGTCGTGATGACAAACTGTGGCCCGAGGCCGACTGGCAGCGCGTGTTCTCACGGCTTGGCCAGGCTGGCCTGGGCCTGAGGTTGCTGGCAGGTAGTGCTGCGGAAACAGACCGGGCGCAGGCTCTGGTAGCCGGGGTGCCCAATGCCGAAGTTATGCCGCGCATGAGTCTGACTGATATTGCCCGCTTGCTGGCAAGGGCGCGGCTGATGGTGGGGCTTGACAGTGGCCTGACACACCTGTCTGCCGGGCTGGGGCGACCGACCATTGGTATTTATAAGGCCTCCACCCCGGTACGTACGCCACTTCAGGGTGGCGGTTATACCGCCAGCCTGGGCGAGCGAGGCCAGGCTCCGTCGGCGCAAACCGTCATTAGTGCGATTGACCAGGCCCTGGCCTCGGAGGGTGTGTGAATCGGTTTTTTTACAATATCGGTATATATACCCTGTCACCCTTGCTTATGGCCTGGATGGGCCTTCGCGCCCGACGGGCAGGCGGCCGCTGGGAGGTTCTTTGCGGGGCCCGTTTCGGTCGTTATACGTCGCCATCGTCGCTCAAGGCGCCGGTTTGGGTGCATGCGGTAAGTCTTGGCGAGGTGCGGGCAGCCCAGCCGTTTATCAAGGCCTTGCTTGATCAGGGTGATACCGTGCTATTGACCCACATGACGGTGACAGGTCGCGAAGAGGCCGCCAAGTCGTTTTACACGGCCATCAAGGAAGGCCGTTTGGTCCAGCAATGGATGCCTTACGATTTCCCCGGCAGTGCCCGGCGTTTTTTGCTGCACTATCGCCCAGCCCTGGCGGTGCTGGTCGAAAGGGAGGTCTGGCCGAACATTATTGCTGCCGCCCGCAGTCTTGATATTCCCCTGGTCCTGGCCAGTGCCCGCTTTTCAGACCAGTCATTGCGTCAGACCCTGCGTACCGGGTCGGTGATGCGCGAGGCCTACCAAAGTTTTCAGGCGGTGTATGCGCAAACGCTGCAAGACGCCCAGCGTCTTGAGCAGGCCGGTGTGCTTGGCGTTCGGGTATCGGGCAATTTCAAGTTCGACGTCACGCTGTCACAAGAACATGTCTTGCGCGGGCGTGCTTTTGCCGAGGCGTTACCGCGCAGCATGATTACCATTGCCAGTACGCGCGAAGGTGAGGATGAGCTGTTCATCAAGGCCATTTTGAAGCAGGTCGAACGGGCCCGCAGCCAGGGTGTGAATCTTGCGGATCGCGTGCTATTTTGTATTGTGCCGCGTCACCCGCAGCGCTTTGAGGCTGTGGCCGATTTGCTGGCAGAGGCCGGTATTTCGTTTGTGCGCCGGACCGAATTCGTAAAAACCGGCGAAACAGGTGCGGCCAATGCCCGGATCTGCAGCCGCGACCACAACCTGGTGATGCTGGGCGACAGCCTGGGCGAAATGCCTCGTTATTACGCGGCCAGCCGGGTAGCCATTGTTGCCGGCAGTTTCTTGCCGCTGGGCGG
Source organism: Pusillimonas sp. (assembly GCA_041677965.1). Lineage (GTDB taxonomy): Bacteria > Pseudomonadota > Gammaproteobacteria > Burkholderiales > Burkholderiaceae_B > Neopusillimonas. The sequence continues at coordinate 8,941 of JBAYOZ010000008.1, read as the reverse complement.
TCAAAACCTTATTGAGGCGTGCGCGGTGGGTACGCCGGTATTGGTTGGGCCGCATACGGCAAACTTTGAACAGGCTGTTTTTGATGCCATAGAGGAAGGTGCTGCACAGCGTGCGCCGACCCCGGAAGCGGCGTTGCAACAGGCCCTTCAGTTGCTTGAAGAGCCCCAGCGATTGAGCCGCATGGGCGAGGCGGGCCTGCACTGGGTGCAAAAGCACGCGGGCGCTGTGGCCCGGGTTGTGGCGGGCCTGAACGAGCTCAAGAAAGACCGTGGTACTTTCGGCCCAGTTCCATAGTGGCCTTGTAAAAGCCGGCCTTGTTGCCGCAGTCGTAGCGAATGCCTTCGTATTCAAGCCCAAATACGGCGCGTTCTTGCAGCAGGCTGGCGATGCCATCGGTAAGCTGGATTTCGCCACCGACACCGGCTTGCGTGCGACGCAGGTGCTCAAAGATTTCGGGCTCAAGCACATAGCGGCCAACCACGGCCAGTGTTGACGGCGCATCGGCCGGTGCCGGTTTTTCAATAATGCCATTGACCCGCACGGTACGTTCGTTGACGACGCTGCCTGAAATAATGCCATAGCGGTTGGTTTCAGAGCGATCAACGTGGTGAGTGGCCAGAACGCTGCCGTTATGCTGGTGAGCGGCTTCAACCAGCTGGTGCGTCACCGGGATGTCGGCATCGATCAGGTCGTCGGCCAAAAGAACCACGAAGGGTTCGTTGCCGACAATCGGAGCGGCACAAAGCACCGCATGCCCAAGCCCTAACGGTGCGGGTTGACGCGTGTAAATGCAGTTCACGTAAGACGGCAAGACATTCTTGACCGAGGCCAATAGCTCTTGTTTGTCTTTGGCGGCCAGGTCGGCTTCAAGTTCGGGGGCGCTGTCGAAGTGGTCTTCTATAGCGCGCTTGTTGCGCCCGGTGATGAAAATCAGGTCGGTAATGCCCGCTGCGACAGCTTCTTCAACAGCATATTGGATCAATGGCTTGTCGACAATGGGCAGCATTTCTTTCGGCATGGCCTTGGTTGCCGGCAAGAAGCGGGTGCCCATGCCGGCAACGGGGAACACAGCCTTACGGATTGGTTTCATGAATGAAGTTGCAGAAAGAATTGTAGGGTTGTTGATCAAGGGTGATCAGATTGTAATGCCAGGGCGCACAGCCCATCGAGAACGGGTGCCTCGAGCCATTCGATTGGTGTTTGGGGCAGCCCCATTCGTTGCTGCGTATAGTGCAGTAACCGTTTCACTTCTTCTTTGACCAGCGGCCAGCCACCCCCTGTGCTGTAAACGATGGGGCCGTGACCATAGTATTCCAGGCCGATCAGCCATTGCCGTACCAGGGCACCGGCCTGCGCGGCCGCAATACCGGTGCCGATGGCCTGATGCGTGTGGGTAGGGTAAGCGGCCAGTTCGTTGTGGGCCTCGGGTAGGTGGGCAGTGCCTTCAGCCAGAGACGAGCGCATAAGCGAAGGCCCTGGCAGGATCATGCCCCCCCGGAACAGGTAATGCAGGCTGGCTGGCGCGCTGCGGGCTACGTCAACGACCAGCGTGTCGATGGTCGTTGCCGTGCCGAAACTGGCCAGAATGATGGGCGGGAACGTGCCCTGGACGATTTCCCCGACCTGTTCGGAGATACGAGGGTGCGGACGCCGGGCCAGCCCCAGCATGGACAGCCAGCGGTCTGGCCCCAGCTGCGTGGGGTTTTCATAGGCATTGAATACATTGAGCGCCTGGCTTTCACCCTTGATCCATTCAATCGGGCATTCGTGCAGATGAAAAATGTTTTCGATGGTGGCATCAATGGCGCTGCCGGCCACGCTGACCCCCAGCACGCGGGTTGGGTGCAAAGGTAACTTGGCCAGCCAATGGCTGAGCTGGTCGAGTGTTTCATGGGGCAGGGCAATAGGCCTGGGTTCGCGCTCGCCGGTTTCAGGGTCTACCCACCCGGCCTTGACCCGGGTGTTGCCCGCGTCGATCAGAACGATCATAGGTTTCTCCTTAGGGGTTCGCCGACCCGAGGGGTTGGCGGGCCCGGACTGATACCTCACCGACAGACAGCGCTGTTTCGCCGTCGGGGCCCTTGACCACGAGCTGGCCGTGTTCATTTATGCCACAGGCGATGCCCGCATTCAGCAGCCGCCCGTTGTCAAGGATGTGTACGTATTGTCCCAGTAAACTGTCAACGGCACTGAAACGGGCTGCAAGGTTGATAATGCCGTGACGGGTAACTTCATTAAATACCTGGTACCACGCGTTGGCAATAGTCTGAACGATGGTAGCCACGCTGTGTGTTGCGGCGCAGGCGTCCTGGTGCATGATTTCCGACCAGTCGGCCACCGAGCGGTCAAGAGACAGGCTCAGGGCGCGGGCATCTTCCAGGTTCAGCCCTAGCCCTACGATAATGACATAGTGGTCTGCCGATTGGCGTGCCGTGCTGGCGCGTGTGCTTTCAACCAGAATGCCCGCCAGCTTGGCGGACCCCCACATGATGTCGTTGGGCCATTTCATGGCCAGGCGTGCCTGGTGCCCGGGGCCAAGCAACGAACGCAGCGCTTCGGCAGTGGCTACACCAGTTAGTGGTGACAGGGCGGCCAGTTGCCGTGCCGGCAGGAAAACGTCGAAGGCACATGAAAACATCAGGTTGGCACCCCGGCGGTTTTGCCATGAGCGACCAGCGCGACCGCGTCCCATGGTTTGCAAATGGGTGCCTTCAAGCCAGGGCCGTGCTGTCGGTGCGCTGGCATCGTGGGCCAGCGCGAGCAGGTTGGCATTGGTTGAGCCCGTTTCGTCAAGCCATCGGACATGCCGGAAGGCAGGAAGCGCTTCAATGAGCTGATGTTGTAGTACAGCGGGTTCGGGTAAGTTCGCAAGCATGGCTGGGCGCGAGCCGGACATAACAGGATTCGAGTTAAGCTTATTGGCTAATGATAGTGCAACTTTAAACAGATCAACAGGAACAACGGCAGGTACAGCGTTATGGCAGAGCGTAAAGAGGCATTTGAATTCGAAGCGGGTGCGGGTGTGGTCGATTGTGTTATCGAATGGCCCGAACAGTCCCCGGCAGGGTGGGCTTTGGTCTTGCACCCCCATCCGCTGCATGGCGGAGCGCGCGACAATAAAGTCGTGACCACCATTTCCCGGGCTTGTTTGCAACAGGGCCTGGTGGCAGTGCGTCCAGACTTTCGGGGTGTTGGCAAGTCGGCAGGCGTATTCGACAATGGCAAGGGTGAAACCGCCGACATGCAGGTGCTGGTTGAGCAGTTTCAGGCGCGTTACCCCGAGGTGTTTGCGGGGCAGTGGGTGCTTGCCGGTTTTTCGTTTGGCACGTCGGTCGCGGCCCAGTTGTACTCTGCCTTGCAGGGGCAGCGTCAACCCGATGCCTTGATTCTGGCCGGTCCAGCCGTCGAGCGTTTCCGTTTCCGTGATATCTCGGTACCCGAGCATACCCTGCTGGTTCATGGTGAGGCCGATGAGGTTGTGCCGCTCGCCGAGGCAATGGATTTTGCCCGTCGGCACGGGTTGCCGGTAACGGTCATTCCTGATGCATCCCATTTCTTCCATGGGAAACTGCTGACCCTTCGCATGCTGGTGCAGCAGCGATTGCTGGCGTTGCAATCCCGGGCGGGCTGACATCTGTGTAGCAATTGATTGCCAATTGAGGGCCCGCGTTTCGGTTTGCCAGGGCGTGCCGGCTGGTGCAGCTGCCTATAATGAACCTTTTGTGTGGCAGGTGTTCAAAACGCCTGTTGTCATTCGATGAGTGCTTTATGTCCCTGATTTCCACGTTGTATCGAAATACCCTTCGCGTCGCAGGCTGCGCCATTTTTGGGGCGGTGGTTGCCGTGGCACCGTTGGCGCATGCCCAGTCGTCGCCCGAACCCATGGTGGCCGGTTTGTCCACCATTCCTGTGCCCGAGCTCGCGGCCAAGGCGTGGCTGACGCTTGATGCCACCAGCGGGCAGGTTATTGCCGCCAACAGCATCCATGAAAAAGTCGAGCCGGCGTCCCTGACTAAAATCATGGCGGCCTATGTGGTTTTCGATGCCATTGCCAAAGGGCGCTTGTCACTGGATCAAACCGTGCCCATTTCTGAAAAAGCCTGGAAAACAGAAGGGTCACGGATGTTTGTCGACGTGAACTCCCAGGTGTCTGTGGGCGAATTGCTTCAGGGCATGATTGTTCAGTCGGGTAACGACGCCACGGTGGCGCTTGCCGAAGCTGTGGCCGGCAGCGAAGAAGCATTCGTGGCCCTGATGAACCAGGAGGCACAGCGTCAGGGGCTGTCGGGTACGCGGTTTACCAATTCTCCGGGTTTGCCGCATGCCGATCACATCACTACGGTATACGATCTTGGCGTACTGGCACGCAATCTTGTCAACGATTTCCCGCAGTATCTGCACTATTACAGCCAGAAAGAATATACCTATAACGATATCAAGCAACGCAACCGTAACCGTTTGCTGTGGGTTGACGAAACCGTTGACGGGTTGAAGACCGGTCATACCTCGTCTGCGGGTTATTGCCTGATCACTACGGCCATTCGCGATGGCCGACGGGTCATTACGGTACTGGTGGGGGCCTCCAGCGATGCGGCCCGGGCTGAAAACAGTCTCAAACTCCTGAACTGGAGTTTCCAGAACTTTGACACGGTCAAGTTGTTCGACGAGCAGAAACCGGCGGTTCAGGCTCGTGTCTGGCAGGGCCAGACCGAATCCGTCGCGCTCAGCCAGGCCAAACCGGTCTGGGTTACTGTCCCGCGGGGCCGTGGCGCAGAACTCACGCCGGTGGCCGAATACACCCAGCCGCTTGTTGCGCCGTTGACCGCTGGCACTCAGGTGGGCACAGTCTCGCTTGAGCTTGATGGTGTGGTTTTGCGCAAAGAGCCCCTGCTGGTCATGTCCGATGTGCCGGAAGCCGGTTTCGTGGCCCGGATGGTCGACAAGATCAAGCTGATGTTCGAGTAATCAGGCGCGCTAAAATAGCGGTTTTTGCCTGCAGGTGTGCGCCATGATCCCCGACGTCGACAACGACAGTATTGTTTACCTGAATGGCGAGCATGTTCGCCTGGGTGACGCCAAGGTTTCGGTACTTGATCGGGGGTTCGTGTTTGGCGATGGCATCTATGAAGTCGTGCCGGTTTACAACGGCAAGCCGTTTCGCATGGCTGAACATATCGCCCGGCTGCAGCGCAGCCTGAACGCCATCCGTATCGACACCGGCTATTCCGATGCCCGTTGGGCAGCGCTGTTTGAAGACATGGTCCGTCGCACACAACCGGCAATGGCCGGGGTGTCCGACAATGTCATGATCTACCTGCAGGTGACGCGGGGTGTGGCAAAGCGCGATCACGCGTTTCCTGCCGGCATTGCCCCGACAGTCTTTTGCATGGTGTCCCCGTTCAAGCGGCCGGCCGCGGCGCAGCGTGACCAGGGTCTGGCAACCATTTCGTTGCCTGATATCCGCTGGTTGTATTGCCACATCAAGTCGGTGTCGTTGTTGGGCAATGTGCTGGCCAAACAGGCCGCCGTCGATGCGGGCGTTGATGAAGTCATCCAGTTTCGTGATAACTTCCTTTCCGAGGGCGCGTCGTCAAATATCTGGGCGGTCAAGAATGGTGTCTTGCTTGCCCCCGAGCCCAACCATCTTATTCTCGAAGGCGTGCGTTATCGGTTTATCGAGTCGCTGGCCAAAAGTGCGGGTATTGCCTTCGAGTCCCGGCCGGTCAGTCGCCACGAAGTTGAAACCGCCGATGAGCTCATGCTGTCGTCGGCTACCAAAGAAATTTTGCCAATCGTTACCCTTGATGGTCGCCCGGTTGGTACCGGTGTTCCCGGGCCGGTTTACCGGATACTGCGTGCGGCGTACGATCAAACGCTTGAGGCGCTTTAATGTCAATGCCACAAATCCCCCCCGAACAGTCCCTTATAGAGTATCCCAGCCAGTTTCCGATCAAGGTCATGGGAAAGTCGCACCCTGACTTTGCCCAGACACTGACGGCGGTGGTGCTCGAACACGACCCCGGATTCGATCCGGCAACCGTCGAGATGCGTCCCAGCCGCAGCGGCAATTACATCGGCCTGACATTTACTGTTACCGCTACCTCGCGCGAGCAACTTGACAGCCTGTACCGCGCATTGCATGGCCACGAGATGGTCTCGGTTGTTCTGTGACGCAGGTGCGCTGGTGGCCACGGCCGGTGTCTTATCTCGAGACCTGGCAGGCCATGAAAAGCTTCACGGCGTCGCGTCAGCCCCATACCCCTGACGAGATCTGGCTGGTTGAACACGAACCGGTGTATACCCTGGGGCAGGCGGGCAAGCCCGAACACGTATTGAATCCGGGGCAGATTCCTTTGGTGAAAACCGATCGCGGTGGTCAGGTCACCTATCACGGCCCCGGGCAGGTGGTGGCGTATTGTCTGGTCGATCTGCGGCGTCTCGGGCTGTTCGTCAAAGAGTATGTCGAGCTGCTTGAAGATGTCGTTATTGGTGTGCTGGGCGAGTTTGGCCTGACTGACGCGTGTCGCAAGTCGGGGGCACCCGGTGTATATGTTTCGTGGCCGCGTGCTGCGCTGGTTGCTTCGACATCATTCCTGGCCGATGCCCATAGCCCGTTTGTTCCAGTCGATGCCGCGGGTGGCGTTGGCACGGCATCGCATGGTCCGCGCGAACTTGCCAAGATTGCAGCGTTGGGCATCAAGGTCAGCCGTGGCTGCTCCTACCATGGCGTTGCCCTGAATGTCGATATGGACCTTGCTCCGTTTTTGGGCATCAACCCCTGTGGTTATGCCGGGCTGCGTACTGTTGACCTGGCGTCATGTGGCGTTGTTGCAACGGTTGCCGATGCAGGAAACCGCCTCGCCAATCGGCTTGATGCCGCTTTTGCCGCGCTGCAGGGGCCTCAAACCCCCGCTTGAGGCAGGGCAATGCTTGGGCTTGCAGTAGCCCACGCGCTAGAATAGGGTTTTTACCCATTCACGGTGTTGCAACGGTGCGGCACCGTCCAGGACGGTATATGTCTACATCAGATCAGGTGGCCAGCAGCGCGCCGGCCGCTTACGACGCGACGCAAAAGCAGAAATCCGAAGCGAAAACTTCCCGCATCCCTATCAAAATCGTACCCGCCGAGCGACTCAAGAAGCCCGAATGGATCCGTGTGAAAGCGGCCGTGCCTGGGTCGCGCTTTTACGATATCAAGCGCATTTTGCGCGAGCACAATCTTCATACGGTCTGTGAAGAGGCTTCTTGTCCGAATATTGGCGAGTGCTTCGGCAAAGGCACGGCTACGTTCATGATCATGGGTGACAAGTGCACACGTCGTTGCCCGTTCTGTGATGTGGGCCATGGCCGCCCCGACCCGCTTGATGCTAACGAGCCCCTGAATCTGGCACGTACCATTGCCGCGCTGAAGCTTTCGTATGTTGTCATTACGTCAGTTGACCGCGATGACTTGCGTGATGGCGGGGCGGCCCACTTTGTGGAATGTATCCGCAAGGTGCGTGAACTTTCGCCAACTACCCGCATTGAAATACTGGTACCCGATTTCCGGGCGCGTCTTGATCGTGCCCTGGGCATTCTGAACGAGGGCCCGCCCGACGTCATGAACCACAACCTTGAAACCGTGCCACGTTTGTACAAACAGGCCCGGCCCGGGTCAGACTATCACCACTCGCTCAAGCTGCTGGCCGAGTTCAAGGCGCAGCACCCCGACGTGCCGACCAAGTCGGGCCTGATGCTGGGGTTGGGTGAAACCGATGAAGAAATCCTGCAGGTCATGCGTGACATGCGTGCCCACAATGTCGATATGTTGACCATCGGCCAGTACCTGCAGCCCTCGGAACATCACTTGCCGGTGTTGCGTTATGTGCATCCCGACACCTTCGCCATGTTTGAACGTGAAGCCTATGCCATGGGCTTTACCCACGCGGCGGTAGGGGCCATGGTGCGTTCGTCATATCATGCCGACGAACAGGCGCATGCTGCGGGTGTTCCCAACTAAGCTCTGTTTACGTCCGCTTACGCCAGGTCCAGGGGCTTCTTGTTACCCGTTGATTGCCCGCCTTTTCAGGCGGGCAATTTTTTTCGGTGCTTCAGACGTTGTCTCGGTTCCACAGTGTGTCTTGCCGGTTCAACACCCGGGCCAGCACGAAGCACAGGTCAGACAGCCGGTTCAGGTACTGTCGTACAGCATCACTGACAGGTTCCTGCCGGTGCAAGGCAATTACCGCGCGTTCAGCACGGCGTGATACCGTGCGCGCCATGTGCGCCAGCGCTGAAGGCCGGTTGCCGCCGGGGATAATGAACTCTTTAAGCGGCGGCAACTGGCTGTTGTAGTGCTGCAGCGCATCGTCAAGGGCGCTGACATGCGCCTGTGTCAGGGTTTCGTAACCCGGGATGCACAGCGTGGCCCCCATGTCGAACAGGGTGTTCTGGATGGTCGCCAGCAGGGCGTCAATGGCTGCAGGCAACGCTTCGCAACGCCACAGGCCGATGACGCTGTTCAGTTCGTCAACGTCGCCCAGGGCGGCAATGCGTGGGGCGTCTTTGTCGATGCGTGATCCGTCACCCAGGCTGGTGGTACCGTCGTCGCCGGTGCGTGTGGCAATTACAGATAAGCGGTTGCTCATGGTTATCCAGAAAAAGTTCAGAAACAGAGGGAAGCCGTTGCAGCGGCCAAGGTTGGTACTATAGCGTTTTGACTTGCACGATTTTGGGGGGCTGATGGTACGTCTGAACCGAAGTGTTTCTGCTGCGGTATTGCTGGCCTTTGCTGCGCCGTTGGCCATAGTAGTCACGCCTGTACTGGCCCAAACGGCTACGGCCTCCGGCGAGGTGCGCAGGGTTGATGCGGCCAAAGGAAAAATCACGATCAAACACGGGCAAATCGGTGAGCTGGGGTTGCCGGCCATGACGCTGGTGTATGCCATTGATCCGGCCCTG
>JBAYOZ010000007.1:0-21497 GCA_041677965.1 Pusillimonas sp. | reverse complement strand
TCCGTGCCCGCAGGCCCATACCCCCCGCATCGGCTGTGCGTGAACCGTGACGTATTGAATTGCCGAGTGGCCATGCAACAAACGAAAACCGGCTACTCCTGTCAACGGCATTTCAATTTTCACCACCCGTGGTATTTAATTTCCCCACACGATCCGCCCCGCAACCTGATACGTTCCTGCACGACCCATCCCACCATGACCCTTTGATCCATTCGCATCCTTGCGAATAGCTGCACATCGGTCTCTTGCCTACACTGACCTCCTGACCCCAAGCCGTTTTCGGCCACAGGAAGCCCCCCGTGTCGATCAATGACTCCTCATACAAATTGCTGTTTTCATCGCCCGAGGTCGTGCGTGATCTGATCATGGGCTTTATTCCCGACGACTGGCTGCACAGCCTGGATTACACCACCCTGGAAAAAGCCCCCGGTTCCTACATCACCGACGACCTGCGCCAGCGTGCCGACGACGTCATCTGGCGCGTCAAGGCCAACGGACAATGGGTGTATTTGTATTTGCTCATCGAATTTCAAAGCAAATCCGACCCCTGGATGCCGGTGCGCATGATGGTCTACGTCGGCCTGCTCTATCAAGACCTTATCCGGCGCGGTGAGGTCTTGCCGGGAAATCGACTTCCGCCCGTCCTGCCCATCGTGTTGTACAACGGCGCCGCCCCCTGGAAAGCCGCGACCGACATCGCCGACCTCATTCCCAAAGCCCCCGGTCTGGTGGCACACTATCTGCCACAGCTAAAATACCTGCTAATCGAACAGAACCAGTACACTGACGAAACGCTGACCACCATGCATAATCTGGTGGCCGTCATCATTCGGGTTGAACACCCGGCCAGCAGTCAGGCCTTGTTTGATCTGATTGATCTGTTAAACGACTGGCTGGCCGACAACCATGAACTGCGCCGCATCTTTGCCATCTGGATCCGTGCAGTGGTGCTGCGCCGAAGCCGGCACGCGGTGGTACTGCCCAAGATCGACGACTTGAAGGAGCTCAAAATGACACTGACCGCACGCTTTGAAACATGGGCCGAAGAATTCGAACAACGGGGAATTGAAAAAGGCATACAAAAAGGCATCGAAAAAGGCATCCAGCAAGGTGCTCATAACGGCATTGCCGAAATGCTCCACACGCTATTGCAGCAAAAATTTGGCGACCTGCCCGACTGGGTCAATCAGCGCCTGCAGCACGCCGACACCGCCGTATTGCAGCACTGGGTTGTGCGCATTATCCACGCCGAATCGTTACACGACGTGTTTGACTCCTGAGCCCATCATTTTGCATTATGCGCCCGCCCCTTCCGCTATCACCCCCCCGCGCCGGCTCTGCACAGACCCTCGCCCGTCCTCGCCACAGTCGTCGCCCCACTCTCCCTTCCCCGTATCACCACAACCCCGCCCCCAAAGAGTAAACTCACCCTTTGTTTCAAAATTATTAATGGTCTTGTTCAATGGCTGACGTTCTGTTTCCGTTCGTAGGTGGTATCGGGCTTTTTCTTATCGGCATGATGCTGCTCTCTGAAGGGCTGGTTTCATTTGCCGGCCCTGCCTTGCGAGGCGCACTGATCCGCTTTACAGGTACCCCTCTGAAGGCATTCCTGTCGGGCACCGTCACCACCGCCATCGTGCAATCGTCAAGCGCCACCAGCGTCACCATCATCGGTTTCGTCAGTGCTGGCCTGATCACCTTCTCACAAGCCGTCAGCTTCATCATCGGCACCAGCCTGGGCAACACCGCCACCGGCTGGATCGTCGCCGTCATCGGCCTTAAAATCAAATTCGGCTTCTACACCCTGCCCCTGATCGGTATCGGTGCCTTGCTCAAACTGCTTGGTCGCGGGCGCGTGCGCGAGCTAGGCGTTGCCCTGGCCGGTTTCGGCATGATCTTCCTTGGGCTTAGCACCCTGCAAGACAGCATGAGCGACCTGTCAACCTATGTCGACCTGGCCGCCCTGCCGGTTGGCAGCTACTGGGCACACATCGCCGTCATGCTGTTCGGCCTGGTGCTGACCGTTATCCTGCAATCGTCCTCGGCGGCCATTGCCACCACCCTGACCGCCCTTCACACCGGCACCATCAACTTTGAACAAGCCGGTGCACTGGTCATTGGCGCGGCCATTGGTACCACCGTTACCGGTATTCTGGTCACCATCGGCGCCACGGTATCGGCCAAACGCACCGCCGCGGCCAACATTCTGTTCAACCTGGCGGCCGGCATCATTGCCATCGTTCTGTTCCCCGCCCTGCTGACGCTTACAAAATTCCTGTCGCAAACCGATGGCCTTGAACCCGGTACGGTTGGCCTGGTCCTGTTCCACACACTGTTCATCACTCTGGGGGTCATCATCTTCATGCCCTTCGTCAACCAATTCGCGCGTTTCGTAGAACGAATCTTGCCCGAAGACAAAGACGACCTGGCTGGCAACCTGGACAACAGTACCCTGGAAGTACCCGAAGTGGCGCTGGAAGCCTCGCAGCGTTCGCTGGAGCGCATCGCAGCCCTGCTGTTTGGCAGCTATTCCCAGGTACTGCAAAACCCGCAACAGACCCTTGACCCGAAAATGCTGGACCAAACCCGCTCTGCACTTGACCGTGCCTACGACTTCATCAGCCGGGTCCCCCTTGAAGCCGACCAGAACAAACTGGCCGAACAACGTATTGCCCAGTTGCATGCCACCGACCACCTGATCCGGTTCCGCCAGCGCCTTTACGAACTGTCGGTGCAACCCATAGATTTTGCCAGCGAAGACTACCAGTGGGCCATGGACCACAACCTGCGCATGCTGGAACTGGCGCAAGACAGCGCCGTGCGCCTGGCCAGCCAGGACGCCCTGGACGAAATCAGCCGTGAAGCCAACACCCTGGAAGGGCTGTCACGCCAGTTGCGTCACGATATTTTGCAAGGCAACGGTGCGCACCGCACCGCCACAGCCAAACTGCTGACGACCACCGACAGCATCCGGTGGCTTGAACGTACCGGCCATCACATCTGGCGCGTGTGTCATTACCTTACCGAAGGTCGCACCTACGGCCACCCCATGTCTGAAATGGCCATGATGGCGGAAAATATCGAAGAAGCCCAGGAAGCCGCCGAGACCATTGACGAAGCCATGGATGCCGGCCAGCCCGCGCAAGACACAACGACAGACGCGTCTGATAAAACCAATGTGGCTGATACAGCCAATGCGTCTGATAAAGCTAATGCACCTGACGCCTCTGGTGCCACCGACACGGATAATCAGGCGGCTTCGAACGATGGCAACGCCACCACTGAAACACCGCTGCAACCCGAAAACGAAACAAAACCGGTAAAATCGGCAACCGGATACGAAAACCCGGTTATAGAACCCAAACCCGATCATCGCTAACGCACGCAGACAAAAACCATGAATCCCTCCACCCTCATCGGTATCGTTGCCAGCATTATGCTTTTAGGGGTGGTGCTGTTTTTTTCAGCCGACGACCCGACCCTGTTCATTGACCTTCCGGGCCTGGGTATTGTGGTTATCGGCACGCTGGCAGCCACCTTCATCAGCTACCCCTTGCGCGAAGTGGTACGTATTTTCGGGCTGCTGGGTACCGTCTTGCGCAACGAGCGCCTGTACAGCCAGGACGACATCGAAGAGCTGGTCGCCATTTCAAAGCTATGGGTTTCGGGCAGTATCCGCCAGGTCGAAGATGCGCTTGAAAAAGTGCACAACCCGTTCCTGAAAATGGGGGTTCAACTGATTATTGACCACACCCCCGAAGATGACGCCATCAAACTCATGCATTGGCGTATTGCGCGCCTGCGTGCCAAAGAGCATGCCGAAGCACAGCTGTTCCGTACCATGTCCGCGTTTGCACCGGCTTTTGGCATGATCGGTACACTTATCGGCCTGGTCAACCTGATGTTCATGATTGGCGACGGTGACATGGCCTCTATTGGCCAGCAAATGTCGCTGGCCCTGATGACCACGTTTTATGGCATTTTGCTGTCCAACCTGATCTTCAAGCCCGTTGCGGTCAAGCTCGAACGCCGTACAGAACAGCGCGTGGCGCTGATGAACATGGTCATGCAGGGCATTTCCATGATGAGCCAGCGGCGCGGCCCGGCTTTCATGCGCGAGACCCTCAATTCGTTCATGGCCGAATACGACGACGAACTGAACGATGAAGAAAACCGTCGCCTGTTTGGTGACAGCCCGAAATCCGGTGACCGCAAGGCGGCAGGCCAGGAAGGCGCGTAATGCCACCGCGTAACCCGAACGACCTCACGCTGGAAGAAATTGCCAAGCTGCGGCGACGCGAGGCGCGTCAACAGGCCGCAAGCGGTTCCAGTGCGGGCGGGCCTATGGGTGGCGCCCCCGGTGCAGCCAGCGGCCGATCGTTCGGGCGCTTTGACAGCCCGCCGGGCGGCCCCGGCAACGCGCCGTCAGGTTCGGGCAATACCTACGGGGCCGGCACCCTGGGCAGCATGGCAGGTGCAGCGGCAACCGGCGCAGCCTACGGTTCGGGCACCCTGGGCAGCATGGCGGGGGCGGCGAACACACCGCCACACGGGGGTAATGGCGGGCTGACAGCGGCCATTCAGGCCGCCAACCACGCCCCTGCAGTCAGCAGCGCCAGCCGTCCTGACAAATGGTATTTTGAACCCCAGTCTGACGATGACGGTGACGCCTGGCTAATGACCTACCTTGACACCATCACCCTGCTGCTGGTGTTTTTGCTGATCATGCTGATGCTGGCCGGTAAAGGCGACGGCGTTAACGTGCGTGAAAGCATCCAGCTGGGCAATCTGGGTATTTTTTCGCGCAGTCGCACCACCCCGCCACCACCGGCACCCCCCACGGCAGGCAATGTACCCATTCCCTCGCCATCGGGTGGCTCAACGCCCATACCACTGCAGCCTTCCGCCGACGACGGCACTACCACAGACCCGCTGCAAGGCCTTGAACTGGGCGACCTGGGCAGCGATATTGACGTGGTCGTCAACGAAAAGTCAGTCAGCTTCCGTATCAACAGCGAAATTCTGTTCAGCTCCGGGCAGGCCGAACTCAGCCGTGAAGGCCTGGCAGTACTGCAAAAGCTGGTTAATGTGGTCAAGCAAAGCGCGCACACCATTACCATCGAAGGCCATACTGATTCAATACCGATTCGCAGTGCGCGCTTCCCGTCAAACTGGGAACTGTCAAGCTCGCGGGCCGGCAGTGTGGTGCGCTACTTCGAGGCCAACGGCATTGCCAGCACCCGCCTGCGTGCCGTCGGTTATGCAGATACCAAGCCACTGGCACCCAACGACACCCCCGAAAACCGGGCACAAAACCGCCGGGTTGAGCTGCTGATGGAAACGGCTGAATAAGCAGGTGCTGGTCAGGCGGGTTGTTTAAGGCTTTAAGGCACCATCACCTGCCGGGTCAGCGACCTCCTTAGGGCTCGATACCATGGGGCTCGATAACAGGGGGATCGACAGCCCCAGAGCGGGTAGCCGGGCGTTCGGCGGCAAGCGGTTTGGTTGCCGGCAATTCAACGCCAGCTTGCGCCGACCCCGGCGGGGTGTACCATACCGTTACGCTGGCCCGCACGAACATGGGCGGTACCAGCGGGCCTTCGCCCATAACGGTGTGCATCAGGTAAAACGGCTGGCCGGCCGGCATACCATTAAACACCCCGGTACTGATATGGCTGCCTTGCACGACCACGCAGCGTCCTGCGCCCCCGGCCGCTGTGCACAGCGTGGTCACCAGATAACCGGCCCGACTGGCCCGGCGCTGCGCCCGCACCGAGGTAATTGTGGCGCCTGCCGGCACGGGCGACGGGCTGCGAAACACCTGCGTGGTTGACAACCCTTTCTGGTTAAGTCCCGGGCTGTTGGATTCAAGTGTCCAGACCAGACCGGCACCGGATGTTGCTGTGCCGCTGAACAACACAGCGGCCAGCGCCATGACGATACGGCCCGCCTTCAGCCCAGCCCGCACAGGTGTCGATGTCGTCAGACAACGAGGCGTAAGGGTTGCCGCTGGCACAAAAAACGCCACGCGCTGCGCGCCACGGTCAGTCAACATACATCGGCTTGTTGTCGGCCAGGCGCAGCCAGCCTTTGACAATGCGGTAGATGTACCAGACACATACCGCAACCAGCAGCACATACCCGACCATGACAAACATAAGAACAAATGACACGATAGCCCACAAGATGCCGTACCAGAAGGTACGGATCTGCCAGCGGAAATGTGATTCAAGCCAGGTGCCCCGGGTGTCGGACAACTTGACGTAATTCATGATGATGGCAACGATACTGGTGATACCCACGAAAAACGAAAGCGCATTCAACGCATAAATAACCGTTGTGACTGTTTTGAGCGACTTGATTTTTTCGGGGTCTTCTGTCGGGCCGCCCTGCTGAACCGTCGCACCTGGCGAACCTGGTGAACCGCCCGGGTTGGTAAAGTCAACCGTCATGAAATTTCCTGTCAATGGGTAATTTAACAAGTTATTTTAAACCGATCAAGGCGCTTGAGCCTGGCCCCCAACCGTGGCACCATGCCAGCAACACCAAAAAAACAGAACATACGAAGGCCAACCCCATGCATAAGTACACCCGCACCCGCCTGGCCACCCTTGGTGCCGCCCTAAGCGTTGCCCTGGCTGCCTGTGCGCAAGTTCCTGAACTGCCTGCCCGCCAGGCCCTGGCTACACCAGTGCCCGGGCAAGCATCGGCATCAAACGCTGCGGCGGTCATACAACCGTCGGCCCAGGCGGCGCCCGGCACAACCGTGCCAGGCGCCGCCCCCCTGGTAAAGCCTGCACCCACAGAACCGGTATGGTTTCTGGCCAGTGGCCACCCCAACCCCCAGGTTGCGGCTGCCCTGCAAACCTTGACCAATGCCGATACCCACGGCCTTGACCCGACCCACTACAACACCACGGCGCTTATCGAGGCCTTTACCGGGCTGGCCCAGGCCGGCAGCCAGGCGGCCACGCCGGAACAACAGCGCCACCTGAATACGCTGCTGACCACCAGCCTGGAAAACTACCTGAATGACCTGCGCAATGGCCGTGTCGACCCCCACGCCGTTCACCAGAAATTCGACGTACCGGCCAAACCCGTCTTTGACGCGCGCCAGTACATCGCGCAGGCCCTGCACGACAACCGCATCGAAAACGCCTTGCACGACGCACGCCCCAAAGTGCCCATGTACGACGCCGTCGTCAAGGCCATGGCCCATTACCGCACGCTGGCTACCGACCCGGTGTGGGACACGCCGCTGCCCCCGTTGCCCGGCCGCAAGCTTGAGCCCGGCCAAACCTATGCGGGCATGGCGCTGCTAAAACAACGACTGACTGTTCTAGGCGACCATGCTTCAGCCATGACACCCGACCGGGCAACCAATGCCGGCCCGGCAACAACCAGCAACACGAATGGCCCGGTTAGTGCCAACGCAACGAATGGCCCCGTCAGTGCCCAGGCCGAGCCTGCCTCCTACAGCCCCAACCGCCTCGACACCACCTACACCCCCGACCTTGTCGACGCCGTCAAAGCCTTCCAGGCACGCCATGGCCTGACCGTTGATGGCATCATTGGCCCGTCTACCTTTGCCCATCTGGCCATCACCCCTGCCCGGCGCGTAGAACAAATGGCCCTGACGCTTGAACGCCTGCGCTGGACGCCCTTGCTGTCGGGCCCGCGCATGATCGTGGTCAATGTTCCCGAATTCATGCTGCGCGCCTACGAAGTCAAGCCGGACGGCTCGATCGACATCAATCTGCAAATGCGCGTCATTGTGGGCCGGGCTCTGGACACCAGCACCCCCCTGTTCGACGAAGACATGCGCTTCATCGAGTTCAGCCCCTACTGGAATGTACCGCCCTCGATAGCCAGGGGCGAAACCTTGCCCCGCCTTGGTCGTGACCCCGCCTACTTCGACCGTCAGGGTTTTGAGTTTGTCATGAAAGACGGGTCGGTATCGAACGAACTGTCAGCGACCAACCTGGAAGCAGTCCGGCAAGGTGCCGCACGTATTCGCCAGCGCCCTGGCCCGCGCAACGCGCTGGGAGACATCAAATTCATCTTCCCGAACAACACCAACATTTACCTGCACCACACCCCTGCACCCCAGTTGTTTGAGCGCGCCCGCCGCGACTTCAGCCACGGGTGCATCCGCGTCGAGGCCCCTGTGGCGCTGGCGCAGTTTGTCTTGCAGAACGACCCGCGCTGGACGCAACAGCGTATTGAAGCGGCCATGCAGGCCAACAAGGCACAAACGATACGTCTGGCTGAACCCATCCCGGTGGTGCTGGCCTACAGCACTGTCGTTGTACTGGATGGCAAGGTATTCTTCTTCGAAGATATTTACGGCCACGACAAAAAGCTGGCCAATGCCTTGAAAAAAAGGGCATAATTAACCTTGGCTGACAGGGCACACGCTCTGTTCGGCATAATTCTTTACCCTGCCCCACACAAACCGGAAACCGCGCTTTTGCGGTTTCTGTGTTATTTACAGGCCGCTTTCAGCGGCCCAGTTTCAGGTATTTGCCCATGTCTTCTCCTGCACACGCGTCACGTCGCAGTTTTCTGCGTCGCGCAGCCCAACTTGTTGTTGCTTCCAGCCTTCCCGTTATTTCTGCTCCGGTGCTTGCGGGCTTAAAACCCCAGCCCCGCGATGTTGCCCTGAACCACACTCACCGCCCAGACCGCCTGTCGCTGGTGTATGCCCGGGGCGACAATTACCTGCCACCGGCCCTGGATAAGCTGAATTTCTTTCTGCGCGACCATTACACCGAAAGTGTCGGCACCATGGACCCCCAGTTGTACGACATTCTGAACCAGATCAGCCGGCTGCTGAAAACCGACATTCCGTACGACATTATTTCGGGCTACCGCGACCCGTTTACCAACGAACGGCTGCGCACCACGCGCGGGGGTGGCGTTGCCAAGCGCAGCCTGCACATGGACGGCAAGGCACTCGATATCCGCCTGCCCGGCGTTCCGCTGACTGAATTGCGCGATGCCGCACTTGAAGTCAATGCCGGTGGTGTGGGGTATTACCCGCGCTCGCAATTTGTCCACATTGACACCGGCAAGGTCAGAAACTGGTAACACCGGCGTTGCCGACCTTCCCCCGAAGCCGGCAACGCAATCACTTTTTACATAAAAAGGCCGCGAACGTCGGTCTTTTTTTACCTTCGCGCCTGAATAACAGCTGAAGATATCGTATTATTTAATGCAATAAAACAACACCTCCCCGAGGCTTGATGTCGCTGCTCCTCATTCTTGCCCTGCCTTTCATTGGAAGCCTTGTTGCGGCGCTGCTACCCGGCAACGCGCGCAACCTTGAGGCATGGCTGGCCGGCCTCATTGCCCTGGCATGCGCCGTCATGCTGGCCACGTATTATCCGGCCGTATCCACCGGCCTGGTCATCAAGGAAGTCCGTCCCTGGATTCCCTCGGCCATGGAAATCGACTTCACCCTGCGTATCGACGGCTACGCCTGGCTGTTTGCCATGCTGGTATCGGTCATGGGGGCCCTGGTGGTGCTGTATGCGCGCTATTACATGTCGCCGCAAGACCCGGTACCGCGGTTCTTTTCATTCTTCCAGCTGTTCATGGGGTCCATGCTGGGGGTGGTCATGTCGGGCAACCTGGTGCAGCTGGCCGTGTTCTGGGAACTGACCAGCCTGTCGTCATTCATGCTGATTGCCTACTGGAACCACCGGCAAGATGCCCGGCGCGGCGCCCGCATGGCCTTCACCATTACCGGTGCGGGCGGCCTGTGCCTGCTGGCCGGCATGTTGATGCTGGGCCACATTGCCGGCAGTTACGACCTTGACGATGTGTTCAAGGCCGGCGAGGTGGTGCGCAACCACCCGTGGTACACCACCATTCTGGTGCTGGTGGCGCTGGGGGCCCTGACCAAAAGCGCGCAGTTTCCGTTTCATATCTGGCTGCCCAACGCCATGGCTGCGCCCACGCCGGTATCGGCTTACCTGCACTCGGCCACCATGGTCAAGGCCGGGGTCTTTTTGCTGGCCCGTTTCTGGCCGGTGCTGGCCGGCACCGATGAATGGTTCTGGATCATCAGCTCCGCGGGGCTAATTACACTAGTCATGGGGTCGTACGCGGCCATTTTCCAGCAAGACCTGAAGGGTGTGCTGGCCTATTCCACCATCGGCCACCTTGGGCTTATTACGTTGCTTTTGGGCATGAACAGCACCATGGCATTGGTGGCAGCCATTTTCCACATGATGAACCACGCCACGTTCAAGGCGTCGCTGTTCATGGCCGCCGGCATTGTGGACCACGAAACCGGCACACGCGATATCAGGCGGCTGTCCGGCCTTCGTCATGCCATGCCCATTACGGCCACGCTGGCCATTGTGGCGTCGGCCTCCATGGCCGGGGTACCGCTGCTGAACGGCTTCTTGTCCAAGGAAATGTTCTTTGCCGAAGCCGTGGTGGCCGACCAGGACGAGTTCGTGGCTATCGTCTTGCCCTTGGCCGCGGTCATGGCCGGGGCACTGGCCGTGGCCTATTCGCTGCGCCTGGTCATGTCGGTGTTCTTTGGCCCGGTGGCCAAAGACCTGCCCAAAGCCCCCCACGAGCCCCCCTTCTGGATGCTGGTACCGGCCGGGCTGCTAGTGCTGACCTGTCTGGTTGTAGGCATATTGCCACGCTACACTCTGGGCCCGCTGCTGCATTCGGCCACCTACTCTATTCTGGGCGCGGCATCACCCGAGTTCAGCCTGAAAATCTGGCACGGCTTCAACCTGCCGCTGGTCATGAGCCTGGTAGCCCTGTTTGGCGGGGTTTTACTGTGGCACTTGCTGGGCCCACGCGACGCCAACCGCCCCGATACCGAAGACGCTGAAGGCGGCTTTTCGGTGTATCGCCTTAATGGCCGCCAGACCTTTGAAGCCTTGCTGGAAAAAATCGATGCCGGCGCCTCTTACCTGATGGACTGGCTCGCCACAACCCGCCTGCAGCGCCAGATGCTGCTGGTGGTGGTGCTGTCGATTACGGTTGCCGCCCTGCCGCTGCTGGCCAGCGGCTGGCTTGAGCCGCAGCGCTCGACACCCGTTGACCTGTTTTTCCTGACGCTGTGGCTGGCTGGCGGGGCCTGCGCTATTGGTGCCGCCGTACAAGCCAAATACCACCGTCTGGCCGCGCTGGCCATGTCGGGCGGTGCCGGGCTGACCACAGCCATGACTTTTGCCTGGCTGTCGGCCCCCGATCTGGCCCTGACACAAATTGCGGTCGAAGTGGTTACCGTGGTGCTGATCTTGCTGGGCCTGCGCTGGTTGCCACCACGCATAAAGGCCGAAGAAAACTATGTAGTGAACAAACCCAAGGCCCTGCTGCGCCGGTCACGCGATCTTTTGCTGGCGGTGCTTGGGGGCAGTGGCCTGGCCCTGCTGGCCTACGCCGTCATGACGCGCGGTTATAACAACGACATAGCCACGTTCTTCGTTGAAAACGCGTTACCTGAAGGTGACGGCAACAATGTGGTCAATGTGATTCTGGTCGATTTCCGGGCCTTCGATACGCTGGGTGAAATCATTGTTCTGGGCATTGTCGCCATGACGGTTTTTGCCCTGCTGCGACGCTTCCGTCCACCCCCGGAAACCATTAGAGACGGCCCGTTGCGGCGCCAGAAGGGGTCGAACAGCATACCTGCCGACATAGAACCGCCCGACCCGAAAGCAACGCTGGCACCACCGGGCATCATGAAGGTACCGGCCATACTTGCACGGTTGCTGCTGCCCATGGCGGCCCTGGTGTCGGTGTTCTTTTTGCTGCGCGGGCATAACCTGCCCGGTGGCGGCTTCGTGGCCGGCCTGATCTTCGCCACGGCCATTATCTTGCAATATGTGGTGGGCGGCACCCTGTGGGTCGAGGCACGCCAGAACATCAAGCCCCAGTACTGGCTGGGTCTGGGTGCCCTGATTGCCGGCGGTGCCGCCATTTCGGCCTGGTGGGTCGCCCGGCCCTTCCTGGCCGCCTTCAAGGTTGACCTGGCCTTGCCGCTGGTGGGCAGCCTGAAACTGTCTTCCGTGCTGATCTTCGATATTGGCGTTTACATGCTGGTTATTGGCTCGACCGTACTGATTCTGGTGGCGCTGGCCCACCAGTCACTGCGTTTCCGTCGCAAGCCTGCGGCCAAAGGAGCCCTCTGATGGAAATCGTACTTGCCCTGGCTATCGGGGTACTGACCGGATCTGGCATCTGGCTCATTTTGCGTCCCCGTACCTTTCAGGTCATCATGGGGCTGTCTTTGCTGGCCTATGCCGTGAATCTGTTCATTTTCTCGATGGGCCGCATCACCATCGGTGCGCCGCCTGTTATCGATGCCGCCAAGGGGTCTGACCCCGCCTTGTATGCCGACCCGGTTCCCCAGGCACTGGTACTGACGGCCATTGTTATCAGTTTTGCCACCACAGCCCTGTTTCTGGTCGTACTGCTGGCGGCCCGCGGCCTGGCCGGCAACGACCACGTTGATGGCGGGGAGGCCGACCTGTGATTGACTGGCTGGCCCATCTTCCCATTTTGCCTGTGGTCATTCCGCTGTTTGCCGGCGGCCTGCTGATTCTTGTGAAGGAATCACGCCGACGCCTGCGACTGGCCATTGCATTTGCGTCGGTCGTGGCGCAACTGCTCATTGCCATACAGCTGCTGGGTGTTACCTCGGGGTCTCACCCCGAACAGTGGCCCAACAACATTGCCGTGTATTTGCTGGGTGACTGGCCAGCACCGTTCGGTATTGTTGCCGTGGCCGACCGGCTGTCGGCCATTATGCTTACCCTTAGTGCATTTCTGGGGCTTACCACCCTGATGTACTCGACCGCCCGCTGGGAACGCGCCGGGGTGTATTTCCTGCCCATGTTCCAGTTCCTGCTCATGGGCCTGAACGGGGCATTTCTTACCGGTGACCTGTTCAACCTGTTTGTGTTCTTCGAAGTGCTGCTGGCCGCCTCGTATGGCCTGATGCTGCACGGCTCGGGCGAGAACCGTGTTACAGCAGGCATGCACTACATTGCCATCAATCTGGTGGCATCGTTATTGCTGCTGATCGCCATTGCCCTGATCTACGGGGTGACCGGCACACTGAACATGGCCGACCTGGCGGTGCGGGCCGGGCAACTGAACGATGGTGACCGCGAACTGTTCGAATCGGCGGCCGCCATCCTGGGGGTTGCCTTCCTGATCAAGGCCGGTGCCTGGCCGCTGAACTTCTGGCTGGCACCGGCCTATTCCAATGCCTGTGCGCCCGTGGCTGCCGTCTTTGCCATCATGACAAAAATCGGCATCTATGCCCTGGTGCGACTGGGTTCGCTGCTGCTGCCCACCGGTGCCCCGGCCGCCTTCGGGGGTGAATGGATGTACCCGATCGGGCTGGCCACCTTGCTGTTTGGCACGATTGGTCTGGTGGCCGCCTACCAGACAGAACGCGTGGTGTCGTACTGCGTCATTATTTCCTCGGGCACCCTGCTGTCGGCACTGGGCATGCCCGGTGTCACCATGACCGGCCCGGCCTTGTTCTACCTGGTCAATTCGGTGCTGGCCACGGCCGCCTTTTTCCTGTTGATTGAAATGGTCGAACGCACGCGCACGTTCGGGGCCGACCTGCTGGCGGTCAGTATGGAAATTTTCGATCTTGACGACCCCGAAGCCCACACTGAAGCGCAAACCGTGATCGGGGTCGCGATACCCGCGGCCATGGCATTTCTGGGCCTCAGTTTTATTGCCTGTGCCTTGTTGATTGCCGGGCTGCCTCCCTTGTCAGGCTTTGTGGCCAAGTTTTCGCTGCTGTCAGCGGCATTGCAGACATCGGAATCAACACCAGGTATTGCCGCGTGGTTATTAATGTCGGTCGTACTGTTGTCCAGCCTGGCCGGCATTGTTGCGCTGGGCCGTACGGGCATCCGCCTGTTCTGGGCAAATGAAACCACCACCCCGCGCCTGCGTATCTCAGAGGCCGCGCCGGTTGCCGCGCTCATTCTGGCTTGTGTCGGGCTGGCCATCTGGGCCGGCCCGACACTTGACTTCATGAATGACACTGCCCTGTCACTAAGCCACCCTGAAACCTATATCAGAGCGGTACTGAACCATGACACGGTACGCACACTGGGGGCCAAACCATGAAGGCGCTTGCCCGCATCGTTAACTGGCTGTTGTTGCCCGCGCTGCTGACAGGGCTGTGGCTGCTGCTGAACCAAACCCTTGAGGCCTCGCAAATTGTGGCGGGCGCCAGCATTGCCTTGCTGCTGTCGTGGGCGGCCATGAAGTTGCGCCCGCTGCGTTCAACGCCCAAAAAACCGCTGGTCATCATGAAGCTGTTTTGCCTGGTGTGCTACGACATTACCAAGTCAAATATCGATGTATTCAAAATCATCTGGTTCAAGCCCCAGACCCATACTCCGGGTTTCATCCGCATTCCGCTCGATATGCGCGACCCGCACGGGCTGGCCGCGCTGGCCTGCATCCTGACCTACACCCCGGGCACCGTCTGGTCGGGTTATTCTGAAAAAAGCGGGGTGCTGACACTGCATGTGCTGGATCTGGAAGATGCCCAGCACTGGATTGACCTGGTCAAAAACCGTTATGAACGTCCCTTGAAGGAGATCTTCGAATGATGAATACCATACTGCTATGGGCGGGCACCTTCGCCCTGTTCTGCTTTGCACTGGCCTTCGCCATTGCCACGTTCCGGCTCATGATGGGGCCCACCCCGCAAGACCGCGTACTGGCCGTAGACACCATGTTCATCAACGGCATTTCAATCGTGCTGGTACTGGGTGTTCATTTTGCGACCAGCGTTTACTTTGATATTGCCCTGCTGATGGCATTGTTCGGATTTTTAAGCTCAACCGTCATGGCAAAATTCCTGTACAAAGGCGAGGTCATCCAGCCATGAACAGCCTGCCACTCTGGGCCTCGATTCCGGCCACATTGCTACTGATCATCAGCGGTGTCCTGACCTTGTCCGGGGCACTGGGCCTGGTCCGGTTCAACCGATTTTATTCTCGCATGCATGCGCCCACGCTGGGCAACACGCTGGGCATTACGTTTGTGTTGCTGGCATCGGCGCTGGTGTCAAGCGCCCTGCAGCAACGACCGGTGGTGCACGAACTGCTGATCACTTTTTTCCTGATTGTGACATCACCCATTACCGCAATCATGCTGATGCAGGCCGGCGTACGCCGTGACCCGCGCCAGCCTGTGTCTACTGATGAATAAGCGCGCGTGTCTAACGACGAAACAACCTGATCAACGCAGGGTACTTTGGCGGCACATCAAAGCCGCGCCCGCTTCATTCGTACTACCAACCTACGATCGTACTGTGCTGGCACTGGCCCGGCCTTACTCACGGAGACTGACATGCACCGCAAACGTTTTATTCTGATGGCCTGCACTGTTATTGCCGCAACAACATCGGGTTTGGCTGGCGCACAACACCTTGACCCCCAGGCTCAGTACCGGCAAGATCTGCTGCGCTGCGAACAGGAACAGTCTGTGGTCGATATTGAGGCGTGCAAAAAAGAGGCCGAGGCCGCATTGCAGGCGGCCCGCACAAACACCCTGGGCAATGGTGCCGGCACCGACTACCAGGCCAACGAACGCGCACGCTGCATGGCCCTGCCTGAAGGGCAGCGCGCAGACTGCCTGTTGCTGATTTCAGGTGAAAACACACGGGTCAGGGGCAGCGTCAGCCAGGGTGGGGTCTTGCGTGAAACCACTATTATTATCCCGGCCCCCGAACCTGTGGCCCCCGCAACACCGCCCACGCCCTTGATACCCGAGGCGGCTGTTCCATCGCCAGTCAGGCCTTGAAAACAAGCACTGAACCCGATATGTCAAAGTTCTAGCTGCATGCCCATTTCCACCACCTGGTTGGGCGGGATGTTATAGAACAGCGTGCTGCGTGCCGCATTGCGTGCCATGAAGGCAAACAATATGCGGCGCCAGCGCCGGCGCAGCGGTTCTTTCTTGCCCACAATCAGGGTCTGACGCGACAGGAAGTACGAGGTCAACATGGGTTCAAGCCTGATTTCCGGGTGTTCACCGCGCAGCTGTTGCAATAATTGCGGCACATTGGGGTCTTGCTTGAACCCCCATTTTGCAACCACTTCCCACGACGAACGGCCCAGCCGTTTCAAGGTATAGCGTTCGTTGTAGGTCACGTAGGGCACATCGGCGCTGGCCACCGTAACGAACAGCACCTGTTCGTGCAGCACTTTGTTGTGCTTGAGGTTATGCAGCAACGCCGGCGGAACCGTGTTCACAATCATGCTCATGAACACAGCCGTACCCGGTACGCGGTTGGGCGGGTACTCTTCCAGACCCTGCATGAAATCTTCAAGCGACTGCTGATCACCGGCCAGCGTTTGATGAATCTGTTCACGACCAGTTTTCCAGGTCAGCATCATGGTCAGCAATACCAGCGCCACCCCCAGGGGCAACCACCCACCCTCATGAATTTTCTGGGTATTGGCCGAAAACAGCAAAATGTCAACCAGCAGAAACATACCCAGCAACACCAGCCACAGGATGCGGCGCACCCCCTTTTGCCTGGGTGCCAACACCGCGAAGGCCAGAAACGACGTCATCAGCATGGTCAGGGTTACCGCAAAACCATAGGCACTGGCCAGATTGGCCGACGACCCGAACCCGATCACCAGCACCAGCACGGCAATCAGCAAACCCTGGTTGACGCGCGGCAAGAAAATCTGCCCTTCCTCACGCGCCGAGGTGTGCAAGATTTCCATGCGAGGCCAGAACCCCAGCTGAATGGCTTGCCGGGTCACGGAAAACGCACCCGAAATTACTGCCTGCGACGCTATAATGGTAGCGGCAGTGGCCAGCACCACCAACGGAATCAGTGCCCACGACGGTGCCATAAGAAAGAACGGGTTACGAATGGCATCGGGCTGGGCAATCAGCAGCGCCCCCTGGCCAAAGTAGCACAACAGCAATCCGGGCAGAACCACAGCAAACCAGGCTCGCCGGATAGCCGGCCTGCCATAATGACCCATGTCGGCATACAGGGTTTCTGCCCCGGTCAGGGCCAACACTACCGCCCCCAGCAACAGGTACGTGGCCAGCGGCGCCTGACCGATCAGGTTCCAGGCATACATCGGGTTAATGGCCAGCATTATTTGCGGCGTCTGGATAATGCGCCACGCCCCCATGACGCCAAGCACCAGGAACCAGACCAGCATGACCGGACCAAAATACTTGCCAATAGCCCCGGTTCCACGCCGCTGCACGGCAAACAGCCCGACCAGCAAACCGACCGCGATTGGCACCACCCATTCGCTGAACGTGTCAGAGACCACACCAACGCCTTCCACCGCCGACAAGACTGAAATCGCAGGGGTGACGATACTGTCGCCATAAAACAGGCAGGCACCAAACAGCCCCATTATGGTCAGCACCCAGCGCCGGCGACCTGTTGCCGCCCGCACGGCCAGCTCCATCAGTGCCAGCGTGCCGCCCTCTCCGCGATTATCTGCGCGCAGCATCAGGGTGACATACTTGAGCGACACCACAAACATCAGCAACCAGAACAACAGTGATAGCACCCCCAGTACCTCGGGTGCGCCAAAGTTGTCGAACCGGGCAACGGACTCGCGAACGGTATACAACGGGCTGGTACCGATGTCCCCGTAAACCACCCCCAGCGCACCGATGATCAGGGCTTTTCCGGGGCTGTTTTTTTCAGATTGAGTGGGTTCGGTCATAAAGTGTTGGCTGGTTAGCAAAAAGCCTGGCGCTCATCTTTAGTGCCAAAGCAGCTAATCGTGGCGACTGAGCCTGGCGCCACGACGCGGCCCAGGAAAAACAATGCTGATACGGGTGCCGGCAAATTCAGGACGGCTGGCAAGCCCCCACCACGCCCCATGGGCGGTGGCAATCTGGCGCACAATCGCCAGGCCCAGCCCCGAACCATCGGTTTTGACTGCCGCCGCACGGTAAAAGGCATCAAATACCCGCACCTGATCGGGGCCGTCAATGCCCGGACCATCGTCTTCCACCGACAACGATGGCGGATTGGCCCCGACATGCAAGGTAATACAACGGGCACCAACCCCATACCGGAACGCATTATCCATCAGGTTACCCAGCAATTCCTGGAGCAACAACGGGTCACCATCTATCCAGACCGGCGTATCGGGCGCGTGCAAGTTTAGTTCAACTTTATGCTGACGCGCCATGGGAACCCATTCGGCGGCGCTTTCTCGCACCCATTCCGACAGATTAATGCGTTTGAATGCATCTTGCACGGCCAGGGTCGCGTCAGCGCGCGCCAGCACCAGCAGCTGCTGGCCCAGGCGAATCATGCGGTCGGTCACCGCCTTGATACGCTCGGCGCGCTGGCGCACATCGGCCGGCAAGTCACGCGCCAGCATGAGTTCGCACTCTAGTTTGAGCCCGCTGAGCGGGGTGCGTAACTGATGCGCGGCTGATCCGATGAACCGTTGCTGGGCCTGCATGGAACCATTCAGGCGCAGCAACAAATCGTTGATATGCTCGACGACCGGCACGATTTCTGTGGGCACCCCGTCAAGCCGCAATGGTTTGAGGTCATCGATGGAACGCTCGCGAATTTCATCAGACAATTCGTTGAACGAACGCAAGCCGCTGCGCACCCCGGAAATGAGCACCCAGGCAATCAGGGCGACAAGGACAATCTGGCCAGCCAGCATCATCCAGAAAATATCGCGCAGGACCCAGACGGCCAGATTGATACGGCTGGTGATGATCCAGGTCACGGTCAGGTCGATGGCGACCAGCACCATGACGGGCGGCAACAGACGAAAAGTAAGGTGCCGCGCCAGGGAACCGCGCGGCAAGATGCGCTGCAAGAACGTAAATTCAGCTGGCTTCAACGTCGAGCAGATAGCCGAAACCACGCACGGTCTGGATACCGACGCCGGTACCTTCCAGACGCTTGCGCAAACGATAAATGTAGACTTCAACCGCATTTTCGCTGAAATCGGCATCCCAGGCCGAGAGCGAATTGACGATCTGGCGCTTGGTAACCACCCGACCGGCCCGTGCCATCAACATTTCAAGCACCGATAACTCGCGTACCGACAGGTTGACCCGCTCGCCCCGGATACGCACCTCGCGGCCCACCATGTCGAATATCATGGGGCCCACTTCAAGCTGGGGTTGCGCCTGACCGACGCGGCGACGCGCAAACGCACGCACCCGGGCGGCCAGTTCAGCCAGTTCAAACGGCTTGGTCACATAGTCGTCGGCACCGGCATCAAGGCCGGCAACCCGGTCTTCAAGGGCATCGCGCGCGGTAAGAATCAGCACCGAAACCTGGTGCCCGCGGGCGCGCAAATCTTTGAGCAGATCGAGCCCGCTGCAGTCGGGTAGATTCAGGTCAAGCAACAGCAGGTCGTAGTCTTGCCGGTCGAGGGTTTCGGGCACGGTTGCACCGGCCGACAACCAGTCGACCGCGTAGCCCTGCCCGGCAAGAAACTCTTGCAAGGCATGCCCCAACGTAGTGTCGTCTTCAATTACCAGAACTCGCATGCGCAGATTCTAGCCTTTTTCGGCGGGCCGGGTAATAAACCCCACTTTCTGAAGGCCGGCCTGACGCGCGCTGGCCATAACCTTGGCCAGCGTTTCGTAACGAGTGTCCAGGTCGGCACGCAGGTGCAGGTTGGGCTGCGGGTTTTTTGCCGCCTGCTCGGCCATCAATTGCGGCAAAGCCTCGATCGCCACCGGAGATTCGTTCCAGAACACCTGCCCGGCGGCGTCAATCGCCAGATCGATGGCATCGGGTTGCTGTTGCACGGGCTGCGACGAGGCCTGCGGCACATTGACTGTAATGGAATGGTTAAGCAGGGGTGCCGTCACAATGAAAATAACCAGCAGTACCAACATCACATCGATAAGTGGCACCATATTGATTTCAGACAGGGTGTTGCCACCCCCTTTGTTGTCAAAACTGCCAAACGCCATGGCAAGCTCCCTGGAACATTGTTTGCTTATTTGCTGATTTGCTAATTTGCTGAAGACCGACAGGCTGCGCTGCAACAGGCACTCAGGCGGCAGGCATCGAATCAGCGACAATACGGTTATTGCGCCCCTTGCCCCGGCCCTGCTGGCCTGTCACTTGCTGGCCGGTCGACAAGAACGTGAACAGATCGTGGGCAAACGCATCCAGCTGCGCCAGGTACACGCGATTGGTGCGTACAAAGGCGTTGTACGCCAGCACGGCCGGAATCGCCACGGCCAACCCCAACCCGGTCATGACCAGCGCCTCGCCCACCGGCCCGGCGATGCGGTTCACCGACACCCCGTCTGACAAACCAATGCCGATCAGGGCATGGTAAACACCCCAGACCGTACCGAACAAACCAACAAACGGTGCTGTTGAACCGATAGAGGCCAGAATCGTCAGGCCATTTTCCAGGCGTGCCGTTTCTTCATCAATAACCTTGCGAATGGTGCGCGTTATAAACGCGCTGGTCGACCCTTTTTCTTCCAGCCGGACCGCGCCATATTTGACATGATGATTGCGGGCATGAATGGCATGGCTGGCCAAATGCGCAAATGGCTCGTTGGCGCCATGGGTGGCAATCTCGTTTTCCACCTGTTCCAGCGAACTGGCCGCCCAGAACTCGCGTAAAAACCGCGTGGATAACCGGCGAATACGCCAGTTCGACAGCGATTTCACAAAAATCAGGTACCAGCTTACCAGCGACATCAGCACCAGAATGCCAAACAGTGTCTTGCCCACCACATCGGTTTGCGCAACAAAATCGAGCATGCCGGGCTGGTGCGGTGCAGGTGCTGCCGGCATGACCGGCGCGGCAAGCTGGGCAGCTGCACCCGCACTGGCAGCCGCTTCCTGGGTGAACTGGGCAGCAGCACTGCCCGTTGCCGCCACATCCTGGGCGACCTGGGCAGCGCCACCGGCAAGGCTCGCGCTGTCTTGCGCCACCTGGGCCAGCATCATCCATGCAGTTTGCAATAAATCAGACATACACGTTCCTATAAAACGAAATCAAATGGAATATCGGCAAGCGCGGGCCGGGCCACGCCATTTTCAATGTAGGGTTTGAAACGCGCCGTTTTAGCGGCTTTAACGGCAGCAGCATCAAGGCGACTGTGGCCCGACGAGGTGCGCACACTGGCGTCTTGCACTGAGCCCGTCGGCGAAATCAGCACGCGCACCAGAACGCGGCCGGTTTCACCGCGACGTACAGACGCCCGCGGATACTCCGGCACGGGGCGGCGACCGGCATAGTCAACCTGGCTGATAAGGCGCGGCGTATTTGAACTTGCCGGGGCTGCGGGCGCTTTGGGGGTGTTGGGGGTGCTGGCCTGACCGGCTGGCGCTGCCGTGGCAGCCGATGGGCTCAGCGCCGGCGCGGCGTCAGGTCTGGATTCTGCCTTGGGTTCAG
This sequence comes from Pusillimonas sp., assembly GCA_041677965.1. Lineage (GTDB taxonomy): Bacteria > Pseudomonadota > Gammaproteobacteria > Burkholderiales > Burkholderiaceae_B > Neopusillimonas. The sequence continues at coordinate 81 of JBAYOZ010000007.1, read as the reverse complement.
GGGCGGGTTTTGGCTCTGGCCTGGGTTTGGGTGCTGGTTTTGGTGCTGGTTTTGGTGCAGGCTTGGGTTCAGGCTTGGGTT